>DASUFM010001022.1:0-5088 GCA_036274535.1 Blastocatellia bacterium | reverse complement strand
TTTTATCGTTCATGATTATTCTCCTTATATTGAGTGTGATTGATGATAACGGCGCGGTCGGCGGCGAGATAGAATGCGTCTCCCGCCGCTGACCGGCCACGATTGGAAGGCGGCTTAGCGCCTTCATCTCCAGCGGCTGGCTGGCAGGGCCAGGCTGAGAAACTGATCGCCCTCGCGCATCATCAGCCCGAGCGCGCGGAAATCTTCCAGCGAGTTCTCGATCCGCGCGGCCTGCCAGTCCAGTCCCAGCAGCTTGCGCAGCGCCGCCGCCGTATGCGGCTCGTCGCTACAAGCGGCATAGAGCGAGGCGAGCGGCTCGGCGGCGCTGTAGGCGCGCGGTTTGGATTGATCGCGCCGGTCTTCGATCTCGAGAAAGCCGGGCGCGCGCCGGAAGGTCATCTGAGGCCGCCGCGGCGCGCGCCACCTCTCCTGCCAGATGCGCAACTGCTCCTGAGTCTCATCGAAGACCGATTCGGGCAGCGCCTCCTCCAGTTCGTAGTCAAAAAAGTAGACCGCTCGATCCAGGCTTACGCGTTCCGGGTAAATGTACTTGTAATTTCCGTCGGGCCGGACGTGGCGCGCCGGGAAAGATTTCCGGTCGTCATAGAGGGGGCTGAAACGCTCCATCAGGATGCGTGAGGCGCGCGTCAGGGGCGGCTCGAGGTGCGTTATTTGGCGGAGCAGTTCGAGCTGTTGCCGGTAATCTTCGACGGTCTCGCCGGGAAAACCGTAGAGCAGGTTCCAGGCCACCTTGATGTCGTAGTAGGCTGCCCAGCGCAGCGTGTTGACATTTTGAATCGCGGTCACGCCCTTGCGCATCAGCCGCAAGACGTGCGAATTGAGCGATTCAATGCCAGGCTGAATGTGACGGACGCCGCCTTCCCGCAAGGTCTTGATCTGGGCGCGCGTTAGATTGGATTTCACCTCATAGAAGAACTGATAGTCGCATCCATCATCCCGCAACCGGGCAAAGAAGTTTTTCAGATAAGACATGTCGAGGATGTTATCGACCGCGTAGAAGTTGAAACTGTGATGGCGGCGCGCCAACTCGGCCAACTCGGCCATGACTCGGCCGGGCGATTTGGCGCGGAACGGCATGCCGTTGCTGTTCAGCCCGCAGAATGTGCAATGATGTTTGGCTCCCCACCAGCAGCCGCGCGCGCTTTCGAAGGGTAGGCGCAGCTTACGCCGCTCGGATGGCGAGAGAAATCCCAGCGCGTCAAGCCGCTGGAAGAATTCGCCGTAGTCCGGGACGGGCAATTCATCCAGACGATTGAAGAGCGGTCTGGTCTTGAGCGGCGTCACCCGGCCCTCGCGCCGGCAGACTACGCCGGGCGTTTGCGCCGGATCGCGTCCTGACTGCAAGGCGCTGAGCAGTTCGGGGAAGGCCTGATCGCCTTCGCCAATGACGGCGTAATCAATGCAGGCGACCGAACGCGCCCACTCGAGGCCCATCTCGCCATCGAAGTTGGCGCCGCCGAACACGATGATGAGGTCGGGGAATCGCTCTTTCAGCCGCCGGGCCAGCGCGAAGGAGGCCGTATTCTGCTCGAAGCTGGAGGTGAAGCCGACGACACGGAATTCCGCCCACGGGACGGCGGCGAGCAAGTGGTCGAGATATTTCGGCGCCTCCTCGTGGCGCAACGCCCGCAGCCGTTCGAGCGTCAGGCCGTCTTCTTCCAACCTTCTGACGATTTCCGGGGTCATCTGTTCGAGCAGCCGGTCGTCGGAGTCCGGCGCGTCGGCGCCGAAAGCCTCAATCGAGAAGAGCCACTCCCCAAGGCGGTGCGGGTTCAAACTGCACAGCGCGGTGTACGGTTTGAGGCCTATCTGCGCGGCGAAATCCAGGTTGAGATGAAAGGTGGTAACTGGAAAACCGCGCGTTGCCGCGATTGACTTGAGCAGGCCGAGTTGAATCGAAGGGGATCCGGCCGCCAGAAAAGGCATGGCGACCAGCGCCACCGGCCACGCCGCCCGCTCTTCAGCGCCGGCGGAAATCGAATTTTCTTGCTGTTGCTTAAACATACTTTTGCCTTTAAGTCCGGCGACTGCTAAGGCGGAAGAAAGCGGCGAAAACTATCACCCCGAAAAAATAATTTTCGGATGATGGTTTTCGCCGCTTTCTTCCGCCTTAGCAAGATGAAAGAGATTAATCAGAGGAGTTATGACCGTGTCCACCGTCGACGCCGAATTTGGCTGTGAAGAGATCGTCGCCGCCGCCGAGGTCTGGGGCGAATGGCGGCCGTTTGTGGCAAGGCCCGCACGACGAATTGATGCGGCGACAGGGGTTTTATACTACCTGGCCGGCCAGCGACCTGGGCTGTGAGCGAGCCGCCAGGGATTTTCCGGGATAGCCGGAGAACGCGGCAAAGCGGCGGATAAAGAATGCGCCGGCGCCGAGCCGCGCCGAATCAAACGAGCAAAAAATGACCGACCTGACTTCCAATCCGCTCCCTGCGGTTTACGCCAAATGGCTTAACGAACTGCTCGGCGGCGAGATTCCATCCGAAACCCGCGCGACCTGCCACGATTGCGCAATGTGTGAAAGCGGCGGGGAATATCAAAAACCCGGCAGCCCGTTCTTCAATCCGCAGAGAAAGTGCTGCACCTATGTGCCCAGGCTTCATAACTTTCTCGCCGGCATGATCCTAACTGACGAAGACCCGGCGATGGCGCGCGGGCGCGCATCGGTCGAAGCGCGATTGGACGCCGGCGTCGCTGTTACGCCACTCGGACTTGAGCAACCCCCGAAGATGAAAGCGCTCTACAAGCTGATGGAGGCGCGGGCGTTCGGCCGCGCGCAAAGCCTGCTCTGCCCTCATTACATAAATGAGCGGGGCGGATTGTGCGGCATTTGGAAATACCGCAACAGCGTCTGCTCGACATGGTTCTGCAAATACGCGCGCGGCGGCGTGGGGCGCAATTTTTGGGAGACGGTGAAGCGTCTGCTCATGACCGTTGAAGACGACCTGTCGCGCTGGTGCGCCGTCGAGCTGGACCTGGACGAGGCGGCGCTGGAGCTGTTGCTCGGGCCGAGCGCGGAGGCGGGCCAACACCGTCTGGCGCTGGAAGACCTCGACGATCAGGTTGATCCCGATAGACAGCGCCGCGTGTGGGGCAATTGGCATGGGCGTGAGCGGGAGTTTTATCGCGCATGCGCCGAATTGGTGGCGCCGTTGAACTGGCCGGATGCGCTGGCGATCTGCGGCCCGGAAACGCGCATGCGCGCGCGGCTGGCGCAAAAGGCTTATCGGCTGATGACGGACGGCGAAATTCCGGAGCGGCTTCGGATGGGCGCTTTCACTGTCACGGAAGCTAATGCCGATTTTTATCGCCTTTATCACCCGGACATCGGAATGGACGTGTTCAGCTTGTCGGCCAGGGTGATGCGGTTGTTGCCCTATTTCGACGGTCGTCCGACAGCGGAAATCGTCGCGCAGATTGTAGAAAAGGAAGGATTGCGCTTCACCGATGAACTGTTACGGCGATTGGTGGATTTCAAAATTCTGACGCCGGTAGAGGGATAAACGCATTCCAATCATACGTGGTCGCATCTTCACGGACCGCGATAATGAGAAAACCCCGGTGGTTATGGTCATCAATGACACGTTTGCGGCGCCGCGCCTGACAACAAGCGGGTTTGCAGGTCGTTTCACCGATTGACGCCACTGAGCGCTCTTCAGGGTAGAGTTTTCATCGCGTACGCGAATCGCTCAGAAACGTCTGTGACGAGGAATACGGCGTCGGCGCCGGCCATCGTCGCGCCATCTGTCCCGCCATTCGCCGCGGTCTCGCCTGCCCCTGAATATGAACCAGTCGTCGCGGTCTCGCCTGCCTCTGGATCCGAACCTCGGACCGCGCCCGTCCCATCGGCCGTCGCGCGCGTCGTGCCCATTGATGAACTTTTCCGCCTTCTTGTCATGGACGCGCCCACGCCAGCGTTTATCCTGGGCGAAAGTAACGGCGGACAGCGCCAGATTGACAATTATCGCCAGGGTGGTAGCCAGCAGAGCGAACCGTAGCGCCCTCAGTTTAAGCATAGTGTCCTCCTTGTTTAAAATTACAGGGTGTGTGACGCGGATGGAGGGGTTTCCAACCCGTCGTAATCAATTCCTATGTCATTGAGTCAACTACCCGCCACTAAACGCTAACGCGTTGTAGTGGGGGCTTGTCCCTGTACTTGCTGATAGCCGTCTATCAGCGTTCCGAGACTCCTGGTATGCAAGCCTGGTCAGTCCCCAAACCCGGAACCAGATTGTGTCGGTTGACCTGGGGTGGCAAGCCCGGAGCCTCACTATTGAGGCGCGACACCCAGTTAGCGAACCCGACATTGCCGACGTTACGTCGGGCGCCATCGCTGGACATTATTCGCAACCGGCGGGGATGTTTGAAGGGCTTTCAAGAAGCCCGAAGCATTATAGGACAAGAGACCACCGTATGTTCGTCGAAGGATAAATCCTTCAACTCGCATACGGTCTCAAATTCCTCTCCATCCAAACCGAAACGGTTGTGGATGGAGCATCCTTTGAGGGAAACGGGTGAAAAATTCGAGCCGCATTATCCCTATGAGCCAGATGGTTTAATAACTGCGCTTCGGGCTGAGCAACTGCCCTTGTCGCCGAGCCTGCTGAAAACCTTCTGACTACCGAAGGGAATGATCTGGTAGCCGGAACCGCCAGCATAAAAGTGTCGTTTTGGCCAGCGATCCGAATTTGATTTAGGGGTATGGAACGGACAGACTGCGGTAAAACGCATCAGCGCACTGCGACAATGATCAGGACGAGAGCCGCGATGCCTACGAGGACGATCAGCAAATCTCTGTCGCTCAGCCTGCCTGCTGCAAAGTCCCGATCGATCTTGTCCGCGCGGGACGCCAATCGAGCCAGTTCGTCATCGCTCAGCGTCGAAACGGCGTCGTCGACCTTCTCCGGGCTTATCCTGGCCGCTTCCAGGGCTTTCCGCGTCTCGTCCGACGAGAAAAGGTTCTTCACTTTTTGTAGATTCTGCTGGCGCGTCTGGGCCGCGTTTACCAATTCTTTGTGGATGTCAGTCTGGTTCACAACGTGTGACTGAGCCAGAATACCGGTA
>DASUFM010001021.1:0-3008 GCA_036274535.1 Blastocatellia bacterium | reverse complement strand
AACTCGGTACGTTTACACGGCGCCCACCGGCTCATATTCCGGCTCCTTGTTCAAATCTATCCCGTCAATTACAGGTAGAGGGTGACCTAACTTAAAGCCCATTAACAACCACTCTTCCAAGATTGAGCGCAATTCGGTCTCGCATTCATGAAGAGTTGTCCCAAACGCAACGACTCCCTTGCAGGAGGGAATACGACCTGAAAAAGAACCGTCTTCCAGCTTGTCATATTCGGCTTGAGCCATCGCATGTTCTATGTACCCGCTTATGATGAAGTTCATAGCCATAGCTTCCTTTCCATTGCTTTATGCGCCGACCGACCGATTTTAGCAATCATCGTTCAAACCGCAACCTCACTCCACCTCTCACCATTCGCGGCATTCCCAACGATTCGAGCGGCGTGCGCGCGACCGCGTATCGCTTATCGAATAAATTCTGCACTGCGACGAAGGCTTCAATGTAGCGGACCAGAGGGCGCGAGACCGTCACGTCGAACACCGCGAAGCCGCCCAGAGGCAAACGATTCCGGTCGTCGTCGAACTGTTTGCCGGAGGCGCGGAACTGCAATGCGGCGGTCAGGTGTCTCGGGTTCGCGTAAACGGTTTGGAGAGTGAATTGATGGCGTGGAACCTGAGGAATCCACAATCCTTCGAGTGTCACGTCCTGCGGCGCGCGCCGGACGGTGGCGTCGGCGAAAAGATAGCCGGCCGAGATTCGCCAGAAATTCGAAACGTTGATGTCCGTTTCCGCCTCTATGCCGCGCGACCGCGTGCGGCCCAGGTTGCGGCGTTCGCGTGTGATCAGGGCGGGCGTGACCGACAGCGTGAAGTTGGAAATAGGATTGATGATTTCCGTCCAGTAACCGGTGACTCGCGCGTTCACTCGACTGTTAGGAGTCCAATTCATTCCGGCCTCGCCGCCCGTCAGCCGTTCGGCTACCAGGCTCGCATTGGCGTTCGTCAGCGTATTACCAACGCGGAATCCGCGGTACAACTCGTTGAGCGTAGGCGCGCGAAAAGCCCTATAGGCGGAAGCTCGCAGCGAAAACTTTTCGGTCGGTCTGAAGATCAGCGACAACCTCGGGCTGAAAGCGTCCAGCGAGCGGGCGGGGAAGAATCGCGGCGTAATGGCGCCGGTCGCCAGATTGCGCGACACCGAAGCCGCCGCCGAGTCGCGCCAGTTGTCGTATCGCGCATTGACGCTGAGCTGCCATCGCGGCGAAATGCTGAACAGGTCCTGCGCGAAAAAGCCCGCGCGGCGCTGTCGCCCGCCGGAACTGGAAAAAGTCGTCGGGTTGTTGTTCGCGATCGCTGTTTCGTCGCTCACTCCGCGGACTCCGCGCACATCGATTCCGGCGACCAGCAGGTGCTTTTCAAGACTCACACGCGACCAGTTGAACGAGACGCCCACGTCGCGCGAGGGCACGAATTGCAGGCGATTCAGCGTCTCCGAATTTCGATTTGCCGCCACGGCTGAAAAAGTCTGGTGATAGCGTTGGCGGTTGGCGAACAATGTCAAATTCCAATCGCTCCCATCGCCGGTTCTGAACCGCCCCCCCGCCACCAGCGATTCCGAAGCCGTATCGTTCGTTTGCGCTATCGTTCCGTTGCGCCTGTCTTCGTCAAACAACGAACCGCGAATGAACATGGAATTGTTCGCGTCCCAGTTGTTCTGCAGACGCAGGATGAGCGCGCGGTGTTTGGACGCCGCCAGGTCGTCAGCCGTACCCCGGATTTCCGGCGCGGTCAGAAAGTACCCGTCGGTGCGGAACGCTTCTCCTGTAAGGGAAGCCGAAAAGTTGTTCCATTTGTCGCTGGCGAAGAATGTGACGTCGGCCGTGTCGCGATTCCCGTAGGCAGTTTCGGCATTGATCACGCGCTGTGTCGGCGGGCGCGTGATGACGTTGATCACGCCGCTCAGGGCGTCGGAGCCGTAAAGGTCGGACGAACCGCCGCGAACGAGTTCGATCCGGTCAACCGCGGCGCGCGGCACACGGTCCCAGTAAACCCAGCCTCCGAACGCGTCGTTGAGCGGCGCGCCGTCGGATAAGACCAGTGTGCGGCTGGCGCCGCTCGCTCCGGCCCCGCGAAGGCTGACGCCCAGCGTCGTCGGGTTGGCCACTATGCTGCTCGAACGGCGGAAGACGCTGAAACCCGGGGCCTGTCGCAACAGATCGTCGAATGTCTGCGCGGCGGCGTTGCTCACATCTTTCGCATCGAAGACCGACACGCTCGCCGGCGCCACGGACAGGCGTAATTCAGTTCGCGCCGGAGTGACAGTGACCGTGTCCGCAACCGTAGCCGGTTCGAGAGTGATGTTGACGGTCGTTTGCGCCGAATTCAGCGAAACCTTTTGTCGGAAGGCCGAAAAGCCATCGGCTAAGACCTGTATTTCATAATCGCCCGGCGGCAGCGCGAGCGTGAACCGGCCGTCGGCGGCGGTCTTCGTCTCTCCAGTGGTTTGAGAGCCGGCGACTGCGACCACGCGAGCATTGCCGACAGCGTCGCCGCGCTTGTCGGTCACCCGACCTGAAATCTGTGGCGCCGTTTGCGCGGACGCGACAACAGCCAGAGTGAGCAGGCACAAAAAGACGCAGAGAGCTTTGAAGATGGTTCTCGATTTTTGATTCATCATTACTTTTTCGCTGTTAAAATCGGGATTAAACGCGACTATCAAATCAGAATAGCGGAATATTCTCAAGCAGGTTTCGGAACCGGCGATGAAAAGAATGTCTGAGAGTTCGGGAAGGAAAGGCGTTTATCATTTTCCATATGAGATTTGAGATTGGATATTGATCCTGATTCCAGGCGATGATCAATCTCAAATCTCATATGGAAAATAATCATGGTTTGACCCGGCGCAGGAGTGGGTAAGGGTTGATGGTGGCCCCTTTCCATAATTTCTTCGGATTGCTGGGGTCTTTCACGGTCAAAACCGCAAAATGCAAGTGGTAATTGCCGGGGCCGGCGTTGCCGGTGTTGCCGACATAAGCGATGACGTCGCCCTGCCG
>DASUFM010001020.1:0-10566 GCA_036274535.1 Blastocatellia bacterium | reverse complement strand
CAGATGAAAATAACAGCGCCGATTGAGGGTGAAAATTGTGATCAAACGATATCCGGCAAAAATCAATCCGCAATCCGCAATCCGCAATCCGCAATCGAATGATTCGCAATCCGCACTCCGCAATTACTTATGGATATCCTGAAAAAGCTAAGAGTACGCGCCGCGACTCAACTCCAGCACATCGTTTTGCCCGAAGGTGAAGACGACCGAACGATCGTCGCCGCGTCAAAAACAGCCGAAGAGCGCCTGGCAAGGATTACCATGCTGGGCGACGAGGAGAAGATTCGCGGGCGCGCGGGCGCGCTGGGCGTTTCGCTGACCAACGTCACGATACTGAATTATCGCAAATCGCCGGACCTTGAACGCTACGCGCGGGAGTTTTACGAACTGCGTCGCGCCAGAGGCGTCACGATGGAAGAGGCGGCGAAACAGGTTCTGGACGCGCTGTATTTCGGCAACCTGATGGTGCGGCAGGGGCGCGCCGACGGTTCAGTGGCTGGCGCGACCAACACCACCGCTCACACGGTTCGTTCGGCGCTGCTCACGCTGGGACTAAAGAGGGGCTTCAACGTTCTTTCGTCGGTTATGGTGATGGTCGGGCCTAACAGGGAATTTGGAGTCGACGGCGCGATGATCTTCGCCGATCCGGCCGTGATGATCAATCCGACCTCCGCGCAACTGGCTGAGATCGCCATCGCGTCGGCCGAAACCTGCCGCGCCCTGCTCGAAGTCGAGCCGCGCGTGGCCATGTTGTCGTTTTCTACCAAGGGCTCCGCCGAACATCCTATGGTTGATAAGGTCATAGAGGCTACTAAGACGGTTCGGGCTCGCGCGCCGGAATTACAGGTCGACGGCGAATTGCAGATCGATGCCGCGCTCATCCCCCAGGTCGCCGCGTCGAAAGCCAAAGGCTCTCCGGTCGCGGGGAGCGCGAACGTCCTGATCTTCCCGGACATCAACGCCGGCAACATCGGATACAAATTGACCGAACGTCTGGCGGGCGCCGCCGCCATCGGCCCCATACTTCAGGGACTGGACAAGCCGGCGAACGACCTCTCGCGCGGTTGCAAGGCCGAAGACATCGTCGACGCCATCGCCATCACCGCCGTACAGTCGCAGGCGCGCAAGCGCGAAATGGCATAACCACAGAGAGACGATTTGAAACAACGCAAACAGACAGGATTCACAGGGTTTCTCAGGATTTTATGAATCGAGATCAATTCTGAGAAATCCTGTGAATCCTGTCTGTTTGTCTCAACCGTCGTTTTTCCTCAATAATCGGAAATAATCAAAAAGTCCCCGCCAGCAGACCGTCGAGCCTCTGCGCGTAATCAGCCGGCAATTCATTGGCGAAGTAGCGCACGACGCCTTCCCGATCCAGAAAGACTATTGTCGGCGTGCCCCTTACCTGATAAGCGCGGGCGACGCTGGCGTCAGGATCGCGTGCGACAGTGTACCTGATGCCGAATTCCCTGACTCCGCTCTCAGTGCGGGCGGCGCTGTCTTTGATGTCGATGCCGAGCACTCGCACGCCCTTTCTTTCGTACTTATCCGCCAGTGCGTTGATGCGCGGGGCTTCTTCCTTACATGAAGAACACCACGCCGACCAGAACACGATGACCGCAGGTTTGCCGCGCAGGTCGGCCAGGGAAACCCAGCCGCCGTCTATCTTCTTCAATTGAAAATCAGGCGCGGGATGTCCTATTGAAGGGGCGGCGGGAAGGGCGGCCTGGGATCCGGCGAGCCTGGACGCTTTTCCTATAATCGCCGCCGCCGTCCGCGTTTCCGCGTATTGTTCATCGGTTGAGCAATTGCTCAGGATCGCTCCGGTCGCAGTCAGCAGGGCGATCGCCAGATTTGTTTTCCAACTTTGAATGATCATTCTACGTTTACCTCCTCACAAGAAAGTGGGCAGTGGATAGTGGGCAGTGGGCGGTTATGCTCACTACCCACTTTCATTTTTTCATGGCGCCGTTTCGCCTGCAGGGATCTTCTCAGAGCGTATTTTAGAAGCTCTTTTCTTAAGCCCGCGAAGCGGGCGGCGGAATAAAGCCTGGGGCGTAGCCGAAGGCGGAGCCCCAGGTAAAGTTCGCAGAGCCATCAAGCCCACGAAGTGGGCGGCAGCCTTCAGGGCTGTCGCCCACTTCGTGGGCTGCGGAGCGCTTCACTAAAGCTTCCCTGGAGCTTACGCCCCAGGTTTTATGCTGTCGCCTGCTCCGCAGGCTCAAGTTGAGGCTTTCAAAACACGCTCTCAGATGAACCGTTGTCCCGCCTGAATGAACAGATATTGAGAGAGCAGGATCATGGCGAAACCGAATCCCTTTTTAACTTTCACCATCCATTCGCCGGAGCGCGGCATCGCCGCCAGCGCGCCACCCGCCGCGCCGAGCGCGATCATTATCGCGCCCATCCCGATGGCGAACACAAACAAGACAGTCGTACCAAACAGAAGATTGCCCCGCGCGCCGACATAAGCCAGAGCCGCTCCGAGCGCGGGCGCGGTGCAGGGTCCGACGATGAGTCCTGACGATGCGCCGATCAACAACGCCGAGACGTACCCTTTGCCTTTGCGCCCCCTGTGTTGGGGATTCCAATTCGCCGAGAAGCGAATCGCCGGAAGACGAATCACATCAAGCATCGACAGCGCCATCAAAAGGATCACATTGCCGACTATGGTGTAGGCCCACGGGCTGGAAGCCCAGCTTCCGAACAACGCGCCAGTCAGTGAAGCGAAAGCCCCAAGCGCGGCGTACACAATCGCCATTCCGGTGACGAAAAGAACAGAGAGGGTGAAGCCTCGCCAACTCCCGCGCCTTCCGCCGGACTGCGCCCCTGCCTGCTCCGAGGCTGTCTGTCCGCCGATGAAACCCAGTTGGATCGGAATTATTGGATAGACGCAAGGTGTAAGGCTGATAAGCAATCCCGCGCCGAAAGCGACCGGATACGCCATCAATGATCCCGCCGTAAGATACTCCCGAAGATCGGACGCGAAACCGCTCATTCTCTCTCCTCCTTTTAGCGCCGCCAGCGCCAAAAAGGCAAAAAGCGTTCCCGCGCGCTTGGGAATTAGGTCGTTCTTCCCGGAAAATAGGCGGGATTTACAGGATTTCTCAGAATTGATCTCCATTCATAAAATCCTGAGAAATCATGTAAATCCCGTCATCTTTTTTTTAAGAGGAATTGATGAACCGCACCGATCGATTGCTCGCCATAGTGCTCGAATTGCAGCGCAAAGGTTCACGCCGCGCCGAAGACCTGGCCGCGACCTTCGAAACCAGCAAGCGCACGATCTACCGCGACATCCAGGCGTTGTGTGAATCGGGCGTGCCTGTCGTATCTCACGCCGGCGTCGGTTATTCGCTGGTCGAAGGCTATTTCCTGCCGCCGGTCAGTTTAAACGCCGACGAGGCGACGATGCTGCTGCTCGGCGGCGATTTCGCGGCGCAGAGCTTCGACGCTCAATATCGTGACGCCGCGGCGTCGGCCGGCCGCAAGATCGAGGCCGTCCTTTCTGAAAAGCTTCGCGGCGAGGTCGAATATTTGCGCCAGAGCATTGCCTTCATCGCGCCCGAGACGCTGCGCTCAGGCGAATCGGTGTCCTTTCTGCCTCAACTGCGCCGCGCGATCATCGAACGCAGGACGATCAGCTTCGGCTATCACACGCGCTATTCACTGGACGGGAACGACGCCAGGAACACGCGCGAGGCCGATCCTTACGCGATGTTGCATAACGGCTACGCGTGGTACCTGATCGGCCATTGCCACCTGCGCCGGGAAATCCGTAACTTTCGGCTGGACAGGATGGCCGAAGTGCGCCTCCTGGATAAGACTTTCAATCGCCCGCCAAATTTCAAGCTCGAAAAACCGGTTGACGATCAAAGAAATTTGAAAATCGTGGCGTTATTTTGCTCTGAAGCCGCGCCATGGGTTCGCGAATCGCGGTCTTATTACATGGATTCGATGGAAGAAGTCGCCGATGGCCTGCTCGTGACGATGCGGGTCCGCGTGGAGAACGAAATCTTTCAATGGCTCTTCGGGTGGGGATCGCAGGTTCGCGTCCTCGAACCGGAGTCGCTGCGGAGGCGTCTCCTGGCCGAAGCCGGAAAAATTCTGGAAAATTATTCCGGCTGAAAAGTTGCTGACATAGGGGTGTCACTCGGTCGATATAGGATGAAAGTGGGCAGTGGGTAGTGGATAGCAAGTGTCCATTACGGCCCACTATCCGCTGCCAACTATCCACTATTCTCTAGGAGATCGATATGGACAAAAAAACGCTTTTGGGAAAACGCGAATATTTCAACATGGTTCACGGCGTGACGTTGCGATTGATCGGAACGTTTTCTGATAAAGACCTGGATTATAGCCCAAAGCCGGGAACCCGGTCAGTGCGCGACCTGATCCTGCACATCTACGGAGGCGAGAAGGGCTTTGCCGAGGCGATCAGGCAGGGCAAACTCACAAACGAGATTATGAACCCGGCGTTGCCGGAGACGGAAGAAGGCAAAGCCGTGGCGGCGACCTTGAAAACCGTCGCCGATTGCCAGAAATTCGCCAGCGAATGTCATCGGGCCTCGGAGGATGCGCTGGCCCCCCTGACCGACGAGGACCTGGCGCGCCCACTCGAAGCGCCGTGGGGCGTGTTCCCGGTGTGGCAGCATTTCGCCTTCGTTTACGACGAACACTGGCATCACCGCGGACAGCTTTACACCTACGCCAGATTGCTGGATAAAGAACCGCCTATGCTTTACGACTATGAAAATTAGTCAGAAATAGGACAAATAGGACAGATAGGACTTAATGGCGTTTGAAAAATAAATACAACCATTTGTGTAGGGACGGGTATTCCCCGCCCTGGTCGGCTCCTCGATCAACAGGGCGGGGAATACCCGCCCCTACGTTGCATTGTGTGGTTGCGTTTAATTCTCAAAGACCATTAAGTCCTGTCTGTCCTATTTTTGTTAATGGATTGCCCGCCGGAGCGTTTATGACTGTGGAGGACGATACAAATGAGGTCAGCATCGAACGCTACTCAATTAAAGGTGATTCCAGGCGCAAAGTCTGAACCGGAGGCGGTTTCGATTCGCGACCTGGAAGGCCTGTTCCGCGAATATCACGACCGCGTATTCCGCGCCGCCTATCGCGTTACGGGCAGCGTGGTGGACGCGGAGGACGTGTTGCAGACGGTTTTTCTTAGACTGTCGCGGCGGGGCAACGGGGGCAACGGGGGCAACCTGAGCCTGGAGCCGAACCCGGGAAGCTATCTTCACCGCGCGGCGATCAACGCCTCGCTGGACCTGCTGCGCCAGCGCGCGCGAACCGAGACCATTCCAATTGACGACATGACGGCGGTCCTGGCGGCCAGTCCCGGATTCAGTCCGGAACTGCAGCAGGGAAACCGCGAATTACGCGATTGCCTGGGGCGCGCGATCTCGAAGCTCGGCGAAAAATCCGCCGAGATGTTCGTGCTGAAATATTACGAAGGCTACGACAACACCGAGATCGCGAAGCTGATGGGAACGTCGGCCATGGTCGTGGGCGTCCTTTTGCATCGGGCGCGCGCCAGAGTGAAAAAAGAAGTGGGGGATTTTCTGGAGGGAGATAGATTGAACTCGAACATCAGGGAGCGGAGGTGAAAGCTATGAAAATGACGGATAGAGAATTGAACAACATCATTGATGACCTGACGGATGAAATCCGCGGCGAGAAGCTGGATTCGGCCGTCGTGGAAGGCGCGGCTCGGCGCGTGTGGACGCGGATGGCGGGCGAGGAAGCCGCCGCCGCCGCCGGCGTCAGGCCGGTCGAACAGATTCGCAATTGCGATGATTTTCAGGCGCTGATCCCGGCTTATCTGCAGGGCTATCTTTCGAGCGCGCGCACGACTCTGTTCGAAGACCACACCCGCGAATGCGTCCCCTGCCGCAAAGCCCTGAAACAGGCGCGCCACGGCAATCAGGAGGCGATTCGTTTACAGGAGCAGAGGGCGAAAGCCGCCGCAACCAATCGCCGCGCGAGCGTCTTGCGCTGGGCCGTCGCCGCCGTCCTGGTCGCAGGCCTGGGCCTGCTCACATGGCCGTGGATTCAACGTTCATTCAATTCACTCCACACGCTCAGCGCGGTCGTCGAAGCGGCGCAGGGTGGCGTCTATAAAGTCACTGGCGACAAGACGCAGGCCGTCAGAATCGGCGAGAAACTGTCGCGCGGCGAGCGCATCCGCACCTCGAAGGGATCCGGCGCGGTGGTGAAACTGGGCGACGGATCGCTGGTCGAGATGCGGGAGCGTTCGGAGTTTTCGGTCAACGACACGACGGCCGGCGCGACGATCAATCTCGAACGCGGACAGGTGATAGTCCAGGCCGTGAAACAGGGCGACCACAAACTCTTCGTGCAAACCGACGACAGCCTGGTCTCGGTGACCGGCACTATCTTTTCGGTCAACAGCGGCGCCAAGGGCGCGCGCGTTTCGGTGATCGAAGGCGAAGTCCACGTGGA
The DNA here is from genome assembly GCA_036274535.1 of Blastocatellia bacterium. Classification (GTDB taxonomy): domain Bacteria; phylum Acidobacteriota; class Blastocatellia; order RBC074; family RBC074; genus JAJVID01. The sequence goes on along the minus strand of DASUFM010001020.1, from coordinate 4,077 downwards.
CAAAGCGGGCAAAGATCAGGTCCTGCATGCCGGCGACCAGACTGCGACGCACGACAGCATCGACCGCGTCCCGGTCAAGGACGAGATCGCCTGGAGTCGCGACGCCGATCGCTATATCAAAATGCTCGACGCGATCCGCAACCAGATAGACCAGCAACTGTCTATGCCGGGCAACCGCTATTCGACCCGATTGCTGGACCTGGTTTCCGAAGACACCGTGATCTACGTGGCCATTCCGAACATCGGCGAGACCCTGGCGCGCGCGAACGAAATCCTGCAGGACAATTTACAACAGAACGCCGAGTTGCGCGGCTGGTGGGAGCAGGAACAGAAAGAGTCGTCAAAACGCCGGGGGCTGAATCATGCCATCGAACTGATGCGTGAATTCGGTTCGCGCCTGGGCGACGAGATCGTGATCACCGCTTCGGCCAACCCCAGGGGATCGGGCGAGCCTGAATCTCCTGTTCTGCTGGCCGAAGTGAAAGACAGCGCGTTCCGCAGCTTCCTCGAAGGCCATTTGGAGAAGCTCAACTCCGAGAAGGAACATGCTCGCATAGTTGACGACCCGATGAATATCGCGTCAAACAGTAAAGATGAGTTCTTCATCTGGGTCACCGGCGACCTGGTCGCGGTCTCGCCCCGGCAGGATGCGTTGAAAAGCCTTGCGGTTAGGTTGCGGCAGGGCGCCAAACCATTCACCTCGACGCCGTTCCACGCGCAGATCGCCAACCTCTACCGCGACGGCGCGGGACTCGTGATCGCGGCCAATCTCGACCGGATCGTGATGCAGTCGCTCCGCGAAGAGAAGGGCGGGAAGGAAGCGGCGGCGGTTAAGCAACTGGGCGTGACCGACCTGCGCTACTTCATCGTCGAGATCAAGGAAAAAGACGGCAGACCTTATAATCGCGCGGTCGTCAGCTTCCGTGAAAATCAACATGGCGTCACGTCGTGGCTCGCTCAACCGGGTCCGATGGGCGCGCTCGAATTCCTCTCACCCGACACCAGTTTCGTCGCGGCCTTTGTCGTCAAAGAGCCGACCGCTCTCGTTGACGATCTGTTCGGGGTTTTGAAGCAACTCGACTCGAAGGGCTGGGAAGAATTGCAGAAGTTCCAGGCCGAGCGTGGGATTGACCTGCGCAACGATTTCGCGGCGCCGCTGGGCGGCGAGTACGCGATCGCGGTAGACGGCCCGGCGTTGCCCGTGCCGTCGATCAAAGCTCTATTCCAGGTCGACGACCAGGAGCATCTGCAGCAGGCGTTCGAACGCCTGGTCCAGATGATCAACGCCGAGATTGCCGAACACGGCAAAAAAGGCCTCGCCTGGTCCAAGACTGAAAGCGACGGGCGTACGTTCTACACGCTGAAATCGCTCGATTACGGCCTGGAAATAAACTACACGTACGCTTACGGCTACTTCATCGCCGCGCCCAGCCGCGCGCTGGTCGAGAACGCGATCAAGTACAAAGACTCCGGCCACACGCTGCTCGGATCGCCGAAGTTCAAGGCCACGCTGCCTGAAGATAAACAGGTCAGTTTCTCCGTCATGGTTTACCAGAACTTTAACGCGGGTTCGATCATCGCGCCGGCGGCCAAGATCGCGCCTTTGAACTCCTTCTCGGCAATCAAGGGATTGCCGTTCAACAAGGCCGGTCTGGCTTATGTTTACGCGCTCAACGACCGGATGGTTATGTCGGTCAACAGCGAAGACGGCCCCGTCGGCTTGAATCCTTCGGACCTGCTGGGGCTGCCCGGATCGCGAGGCCTCGGCCACATCATCGAGAAGACCACGCATTGAACGCAATCCGGCAATGCTGATGATTAAACCAGAGCGACGGGCGAATGCGGACAATCCGCATTCGCCCGTCGCATCCGTATAACATAAGTAGCGGTTTTTTATTCATCCGGATATAATGGCGTGTTGGAAAGGAGCGACAATTTATGTCGACACTGACCGCTGAAAATATTCTGACGTTGATCGAAGAATTACCGCTAACCGAGCGCATCCGGCTGAATCAGTTGCTGGCGCGGCGTCAAACTCTGCAAGACGCCGAACTTGCCATGGCCAGGCCGCCGCTCGATAAGCGCGTGCCGTGCGAGCCGATGAAAGACAGGGCGCGCGAGATGGCATGGATCGAAGAACATAAACACGAATACGCCGGACAGTGGGTGGCGTTGGATGGCGACCGGTTGATTGCGGCCAGTCCCATCCAACAGAAAGTGTGGGACGCCGTCAAAGCCTACAGCGCCGATCTGCCGCTCGTTCATCGCATTCCGTCGCCTGATGATCTTCCATTCATTGGCATTTGAAGACTATGAAACAGCTCACCTTTGCCGAAGAGCACAGCTATAAGGATGATGGCGACGGCATACCCCTTCAAGTCCGGTTGATCTATGCCGGACAGAGCATTGAGGTCACGGCCAAAGTAGATCCAGGCTCCACCGTCTGCCTTTTCAGTCACGAGGTTGGCTTGGCTCTTGGCATTCCAGTCGAGCAAGGCATCCCGAAACGGTTGGGTAGTCTGACAGGTTCGCTTGACGCCTTCGGCCACGAAGTCACGCTGCAAACGGGCGATATCGCCTTTCAAAGCTTCGTCTATTTCGCTAAGTATCCGAACTTGCCGCGTAACCTGCTTGGTCGGCAGGGCTGGTTGCGAAACCTGAGACTTGGCCTCGTTGATTACGACAATCTGCTCTATCTCAGCGCCTACGGGGCTTAAAGTCGAATTTTATTTACGAAAACGCCAATCGGTTGGAACTTCGTTCAATCGGTTGGCGTTTCCGTTTTCGCTTCACGTACAATTCGACGAACAGCAACCCCGTCAGGAGGCAATGAAAATGAGGCTGAAACCAATCATCGCTCTAATCGCAATTATCGGATTCGCATTAGCGTTAGTGAGTGGCGGATGTGGTCATGGGAGCGAACAGGGGCAACAGGCGCAAACGGAAGTTGACACTCGATCCGCGAACGTAGCGCCCAGCGACTTCAAACCGGACGCCAAATCCAATCCGAAAGAAGGCGCAAAAGAAGGCGCCAAAACGGAAGGCGGCGCGGTGAGCGCTGATTCCAACAAGGCCGAGACGAATTCGATTGTCGACGCGGGCGACGGCGCCGATTTCGCCGAGCGCGAAGAGATTCGCAGGAGTTATACTCTCAACTCCGGCGCGGACGTGGTTGTCTCCGGCATCAACGGGAAGGTCGATGTCGAGACCGCCGATACGGATCACGCCGAGATTCTGATCGTCCGTTCGGCCAAGAAGCGCGAAGACCTGCAATACCGCAAGATCAAAATCGACCACGATCCGAGCGAGCTTCGCATCTCCGTCGAGGACGACCGCCGCAGCTTCTTTTCGGCGTTCGGAAATAATCCGGAAGGCCGCCAGCGCGTGGTCCTGAAACTTCCTCGCAAAATCAATTTCGAGACCAACAGGGGCAACGGCGACGTGGCGGTCGGCGAGATTGAAGGCGGCGTGAACGTTTGGGGTATCAATGGCAAGGTCAACGTCGCGCAGGTGACCGGAAGCGCGTCGTTCCGTAGAGTCAACGGGAAGATCGATGCCACCATCGCCAGGCTTTCGCCGGGAAACGAGATTGCCATAACCGGAGTCAACGGCAACGCCACCCTGCGCTTCATCGGCGAAGTCAACGCCGACGTCGAAGCTCGCGGCCATAACGGCAGGGTCGAATCCGACTTGCCGAACTTGCAGGAAGACAAGGACGCAGGGCGCCGCCACGGTCAGTACAACGCTCGCATAGGGACCGGCGGCCCGCAAATCGAGATCAGAAACGTCAACGGAAACATCTTTCTGACGAAGGCCGAAAAACAGAGCCCGACCACGGCGAAGACGTCGCCGAAATAATGAGTCGAGATCCATCCGCAAAGCCACACGAAGATCCACTAAGAACATAATATATCTTTCTGACTCTTCGTGCGGCTTTGTGGATGAAACATGCTGACCATGAACCCAATTATTGAACTGGACCAACTGCGAATCGAATTCGGCAGGCGTCGCATCCTGCACGACATCAAGGGCGCGTTGCAGGGGCGCTGCATCGGCCTGCTCGGCCCGAACGGCGCC
>DASUFM010001019.1:0-7017 GCA_036274535.1 Blastocatellia bacterium | reverse complement strand
TGTTGAATCCCCAGCCCCGACCAATTAAACTCTTGGTACCCCTATGGCGGTAAGCAACAACCTGACAATCAAGGCGGTGGTGTTGACTATCAGCGATTCGGCTTCGCGCGGCGAGCGTGAGGATTTATCAGGCCCGGCGGTCGTTTCCGAGTTGCTCAGCTCGGGAGCGGAGATCGTCGCGACCGAAATTCTTCCTGATGAACGCGAAGTGATCGCGTCGCGTCTGCGGCATTACGCCGACGCCGGGGCGGCGAATCTGATCCTGACGACGGGTGGAACGGGACTCAGCCCGCGCGACATTACGCCGGAAGCCACTTGCGACGTGATCGAACGCGAGGCGCCGGGGTTGGCCGAATTGATGAGGGCCGAGAGCGTGAAGATCACGCCGCTAGGCGCGCTGTCGCGGTCGGTGTGCGGCGCCCGCGGCCGAACGTTGATTGTCAATCTGCCCGGCAGCGTGCGCGGCGCGCGTGAAAATCTTCAGGCCATAGCCCGCCTGCTGCCGCACGCGATCGCTTTGCTGGGCGACTGACCACCGTCTCCCCCACCATAAACAAAGGCGCAAACGCAGGCGCAAAAATATGGAGGATGGAACCATTATGATAAGTAAGAGGCGCAATTCGCCGAGAATATTCGCTGTCGTAATCGTCAGCGCGCTCTTCGTCAATGTTCTCGCCCAGTCGAACCCATATGACAAATACCGCAAACGCACGCACTCGAACAGGGGCTACCTTTCCGAAGAGGACGAACTGAAACTTGCCGAGCAGGTCCACCAGGAGCTCATGAAACAGACGCGCCTGGTCCAGAACCGTTCGCTCAACGAATATGTCAATTCCGTGGGGCAGCGGTTGGCGCGCAATTCCGGAAGGCCCGACATCCCCTGGCGGTTTTACGTGGTCGACGACAAATCGATCAACGCCTTTGCGACGCTCGGCGGGCGCGTTTATGTGCATACAGGCTTGCTGGCCGCGACCGATAGCGAGTCGCAACTGGCGAGCGTGCTCGGCCACGAGATCGGACATATCGTAGCCCGGCATGGGTTGGAGAACGTCAAAAAATCGCAGAGAGCCGGCTTGTATGCCGGGCTTGCGGCGATCGCCGGCGCCGTTCTCGGCGGGCAGGCCGGCGCGGACCTCGGCGGCGCCGTGGGCAATTTGATCGGAGGCGGTTTTCTGATGAAGCACAGCCGCAACGCCGAACGCGAAGCCGATTATCTTGGACTCTACGACCTCAAGGACTCCGGCTATAACACGGGCGGAATGGTTGAGATGTTCGAGATACTTCAGGAAGTCAGCGCCAGCTCGCCTGGCGCGTTCGGATCAATTCTGGCCAGCCACCCCGCTCCGAGCGAGCGGGCGGCGAACACCCGCCGCGAAATTTCCCAACATCTTCGCGGCTCCGACCGAAGAGGACTGAGAGACACCGAAGATTTTCAACGCCTGAAATCCGGTTTTCAATCACAATCTTCCTCGTCGCCGCGCAGGACGAGGCCCAGGAACTAATCTATCGAGGATCGAAGATGGAAGATCGAGGATCGAGGATCGAGGATCGAGGATCGAGGATCGAGGGTCAAGGGGTGACAATAGATCGTCCGCGATCTTCTATCTTCTATCTTCTATCTTCCATCTTCGTTACTTCGTGGTTGATTGTCGGATACTGTCCCTCAATAGCGCAGCGCCGCCCGGTTTTGCGCCGGGCCACGCGCGATTTTCTAGCCGGGAAATTCATTCTGATCACGCGGGACGAACGGCCCCAGGGGTTACAGGAGCCCCGAATGCTCGCCCGAGTCGCCGATCATGATCTGATCACGCCCCCGGCGCGTGTCATGAGTGACGCCGGCGCATTGATCGAATGGGCGAAGGGCGTCGATTACGCGGGCGCGGCAGGCGTAATCCTATCGCTCGATGCGATTTCCGGCGGCCAGCCACAAGCTGAGCGGCCGGATCTACTCAAATGGATTCGCGCGCGGCGGCCGTCAATCCCAATATATGCGTTTCTCCAAAGCTCATCGGATCAGGCGGTTCAATCGGCCCTGGAGGCCCTGGGTCCCGGCCCCGGCTCGGCGCTCGATTTTTTGCTGATCTCAGGCGAGGCCGCGGCGCGATCGAATCTGCCGGAGGAGATCGCCGCGCGGAAGTTGAACGGCAAAGTCGCGATTGAACCGGACGCCGGCGCCGCGGTAATGACTTTGTTCTCGCGACTGCTCAATAACAGGTTCGGGTTCGCGCCGAAAATCTTCCCCGTCTTTTCATCCGCAGAAGCTGCGACCTCGCCACTGCGCCTGGGCGTCAGCCGGATGATCAGAAACGCCGGCGGCGTCGTTCCCGACTCGACCACCGACGCGCGAGGCGCCGACACATTGCTTTTCGTCCATGCCCCTGGCGCCACCGGGACCAATCGCGTCGCATTCCTCGAGGCGATGTCGCGGACTGTCGAAACCGGCGTGAAGGTCGCCGTCGTCGACATCTCTGAAACGAAAGAAAGCAAGGATGAGCTGATGGCGTGGCTGCGCCGCCTTAAACTGCTCGACAAACTGACCTCTTACGCGTCCTCTGCTCCCGGCGCCCCCGGCGCCCCCGGCGTCTTCGGCCCGCGCAGCGGCGCTTTGCCCGGCGAAGCGTCCTCAGAAGCGACGCCGGGGGACGCGATCATCCGCGCCGTCGCGCAAGCCTCGACGTTTTTGAACGCGGTCAAATTCATGCGCGACGACATTGACCGCGTCCTCAGGTTCGACCGGGCTCAATTCGAACTGCTCTTCAGCCGCTATCTGACCGATTGGGCCTACGCTTTGACCATCCGCCCGGCGATGGACGATTTTGTCAAAGGCGAATTGAAAACCGATCCGGACCGCCTTGGAACCGCGACGGAGCGCGCCGAGGCTTACGCTTTCGAGCGCGTCAAACAAAGCGCCGAAGAGCTTTTCAGAGAGCAGTTCAGACGTAATATCCACGCCATCCTGCTGAGTGAAGGCGAGCGCGCGCAACTTCAAATCTGGATGATGCAGCGATTGCAGGTCCGGCTCCCCACGCAAAAAACTTCAGAGGTCGAGATCAGGCAATCGGTCTATATCGCGCAGATCAATTACTCCGAACTTTCTCCGGCTGCGGGACGCGCCAGATGGTTTCTGGAAAACGAAGAAGTGGACGAGCGGATTGAGCGGCGCTTCCTCTCGGCCCATTTAGAGCGTTTCAAAAGCGACGTCACGGAGGTCGACGTCACCATCAAACTGTCTTCTTCACGGAATCGGCAGGCGTCGCCGGAGAGCTATGCGATCTCAAGCTCTCGAAAAGGCGATGTTCGCCGCGTGACGATCACCGCGCCGTCGAATCAGGGCGCCTTTTACGCACTGAGCAAATTGGAGGCGCTCGGCGCCGACGGGCGTCTCGCCGAAGACTTTCATATCAGCGAATCGCCGGCGATTGCGCGGCGCGGCGTCGCCGAAGCTTTCAGCGGCTCGCCCTGGTCGCATGGAGACCGTTTGGAAACGCTGCGGTTCCTTGGTCTCGCGCGGATGAACCGTTACGTCTACGCCCCGAAAGATGACGACTGGCGCCAGGATTACACGGATCAGGACCTCGAAAGATTCAGGCGCCTGCTGACCGTCTCCGAAAAGAATTTCGTTCGGTTCGTTTACGCCGTGAGGCCGGGAAGTTCCACCGCCTGGTCCGGCGACGAAGACGCCGCGGCGATCATTCGCAAACTGGAAACGATGGCGGCGCTGGGCGTGAACAGTTTCGCCCTCTGTTTCGACGACGCGCCCGCGACCTTGCAGAACGACGGCGCCGGCGCGCGATTCAAGACTCTCGCCTCGGCGCAGGCTCATTTGATCAATCTCGTGTATGGGCGGCTGAAACGATCGGGCGCCGATTTCGAGCTTTACGTCGCGCCGTCCGTTTCCGCCGGCGATTATATGAAAGAACTCGGCGCCGCGATCCCGCGGGACGTTCTGCTATTCCCCTGGGATAATTTCGCGGCTAATGACGCCGAGCCGCAGCGTTTGTTCATAGGAGCGATGAAAGGCGAGAGTGGACAGCCTGAGAGCGCCAACGAAAGCCAGGGCGGATTCATCGCCGTGGCGGCGCGTGAACCGCGGGCATCCATGCTCCCGATTGTGACCGCCGCTGATTACGCCTGGGATCGCCGCAATTACAATCCGCAGCAGGCGTTCGACCACGCGTTGAATCTGCTTTACGACGAGCGCGCGCGCGCCGCGTTGCGCGTCTGGGCGCGGGCCTATGAAGGCAACGCTTTCAAACAAAGGCTGGCTGAATTGCAAAGCGCAACCGACACGATCGGCGTGACGCTCAATCAAGGGTTATTGCGTGGGGAATTGGTTCGGTTTATCGAAAAGAACAGATAGGACAGATAGTTATGTCTCTAATGCTAGAGCGCCGGTCAAGTATTCCTTCGAGGGTGGTAACATAGTCAGGATTAACGACATCTGTATCTGGAGGCAATCCGATTATGAGACCATCCACGTGGCAACCGCCGATTGAGACCTCGGCGGTAGAAGACCAAATTATCAAGCGCATCAAGCGCGCCAGACTCTTTATCTTTCTGCGCCAACATCGTCACCAAATCTTCACTTCGGAGTTTCAGGACGAGTTGGCTGGCATCTTCAAGGACTCCCTTCGAGGACAACCGCCTGTGCCACCTGCAATGCTGGCGCTGGCGCTGATCCTGCAGGCTTACACCGGAGTTTCGGATGATGAGGTGATCGAGGCGACGCTGATGGATCGACGTTGGCAATTGGCGCTCGATTGTTTGGATGCGCAAGAAACGCCGTTCAGCAAAGGCACGTTTGTCGCCTTTCGCACGCGGCTGATTGAACATCAGATGGATCGGCGCCTGGTCGAGCGGACCATCGAGATCGCGGAGGCGAGCAAGGCTTTCGGGCCGCGGAATTTGCGCGCGGCGCTCGACTCTTCGCCGCTGTGGGGCGCGGGGCGTGTGGAAGACACCTATAATTTGTTGGGGCACGCCCTGCGAAAGGCTTTGGGCGTGATCGCGCGCGAGCAGGGGCGGGCACTCGCGGCAATAGCGCAGGAGGCGGATGCGGAGTTGGTCGCCGGATCGAGTCTGAAGGCGACGCTTGATCTCGACTGGGGTGATTCGGAGGCGCGTGGGCAAGCCTTGCGACAAGTGCTCCAAACTTTGGAGCGAGTCGAGCAGTGGATGTCGGTCAATCCGGAGTTGATCACGAAAGAAACGGTCGTGCCAGCTTGTTTGGAAGCGGCGCGGCAGGTGCGGACACAAGATGTGACGACCAACGAGGCCGGAGAGGCTGTGCTCATCAAAGGTGTGGCCAAAGACCGTCGGATCAGCATTGAAGACGCCGAGATGCGTCATGGACGCAAGAGCCGCAGCGTACGAGTGGACGGCTACAAACGCCACGTGATGCGCGATCTCGACTCGGAACTGGTGGTGGCGGTCGGAGTCACACCGGCCAACGCCCCGGAGGCAAAAGTTGCGGAAGGGATCAAGAAGGATCTTGATCAACAGCAAATCACCCTCAAGGAGTTGCACATTGACCGGGCTTACTTGTCGAGCATCCTGGTCAGCGAGCGCAGTGCGGAGTTGGAGATATTCTGCAAGGCCTGGCCGGTGCGAGCAGGAGCCTTCTTTCCGAAGACGGCTTTTAACATTGACTGGGAGCGCGAGATGCTGCGCTGCCCACAAGGGGTCGAGATGAGTTGTCAGCCTGGAAAGGTCGTGCATTTTCCCACAGAGGTCTGCGCGGCTTGTCCACAACGGTCGCGATGTACCGGCAGCAAAAGTGGCCGCAGCGTCAAGCTGCACGCCGATGAGAAGTTGCTGCAGGAATTGCGTGTCCGCCAAGGCACGAGTGAAGGGCGCGCCACTTTGCGTGAACGAGTCGGAGTCGAGCACGACCTGTCGCACATCGGGCACTGGCAAGGCGACCGCGCCCGTTACCGTGGAGAGCGGAAGAACCTGCTTGATTTGCGGCGTTGTGCGGTAGTGAACAATCTGCATATCTTTGCACGGCGGCCGGAGATCATGGCTCAGGCCGCCTGAATACTTGACCGGCGCTCTAGTGGACCTGGTCTTTGGTCATCAACTTCGCCAGAACGAAGCGCCAAACTGTGACCGAATATGCTCGGCGCTTCGTTTTGCGAAAAAGGATTCCGCGACGCGAAATGGTATCTTGGGCAGGATACCGCGATGTTTTGCGTGACATTTCCCAGAACAGTGGGCGAAAACACCGATCCCGCCAATTGCGTCATTTCAAATCCAACTTCAAAACCTGCTGATCGCAGTAGCTTTCGATCAATTGTCTTCATCGGCACAAGGCTTGCCCTCAAATGAAGGGGAAAACTTATTTCAAAAATGGAGGTAAATATCATGGCAAACAAATCAAGCGCGGCGCCGGCTCCCTTGGGCGCTCGTGGATAGCTCGAGTTTGATCCCTTCCGCAACTTCGAAGAGAGAATGAGACAATTTTTCGGAGCGGGCGTTGCTCCCCTCTGGAGATTAGGGGAAGAAAACTGGTCGCTGACGACGTGGTCGCCGTCCTGCGACATCTACGAAACCGACAACGAGATCGTGGTCAAGGCCGAACTCCCCGAAGTGAAAAAGGAAGATGTTCACGTCTCGATCGAAAATAATCTCCTTACGATTCGGGGAGAACGCAAACTCTCCGAGGAGACGAAGCGCGAGAACTATCACCGGCTCGAACGCTGCTACGGCGCCTTCACGCGCAGCTTCAGGCTGCCGAGCTTCACCGACACGGGCAAGATCAACGCCGATTTCAAGGACGGGATGTTGCGCGTGACGCTGCCGAAGCGCGAGGAAGCGAAACCGAAACAGATTGAAGTGACGGTGAAGTAGGCGTTTGGGCAAGAAATTTCCCCGATCTTAACGCAGAGGCAGACCTGCAGATCTACCGCATATATTTAGTACCCCCCGATCCCGGGGAAGGAGATTATATGAAACCAAAATCAGTGAGTTTTGAAGATAAGAATTTACGCGAGGCGGTCGAACGCCAGCTCGATTACG
>DASUFM010001018.1:0-6146 GCA_036274535.1 Blastocatellia bacterium | reverse complement strand
GGTTGGCGACCATCGGCAGGTGGCAACCGAAGCAGCTCGTCGTCCACGAAGTGTGACAGGCGTAGCAGGTCATATTGCTGTTGGCATGCGCGAGTTTGCTTTCGTCGACGTTCGTATCGAGCCAGGTCTTGCCGTCGCGCTGCACGGTCTTTGCGAAGGCCGACGCGTCGTTGTAATCGCCTTTGCCCGGCGTAACGGTATCGACCGTCTGGACGACGCGCCACCATTTGCCTGGTTCGACCAGCGAGTTTTGCACGATGTCGCCTTTTTTCAGAGCGATCTCCTTGCCGTCGAGCGTCTTGCGCTTGGTGTCCGCGGCGATCCGCTGGAACATCGGTATCTGGCGGCCCTTCTCGTTGCGCGCCTTGATCTTGGTCAGGTCCTTCGAAACCGTGATGACCTTGCCTCCGAAGCGCGCGGTCCCGGCCGACGGGCCCGTAAGGATCAGAGTCGCCGGTTTTTGGATGGTGCCGTGGCAATCGATGCAATCGATCTGGATCGCGGCTCGCGCCTCGTTGTAGAGATTGCCGTTGCCGTGGACGTCCGTGCTGACGTGACAATCGGAGCAGTGCATGCCCTTCTTCTGGTGAACGTCTTCCAGATGAACCGCTTTCTTGAACTTATCCGGATCATCAGGTTTGATCACCTGGCCGTTCGCGGAGAGCATGTTGCCTTTGCGGTCGCTCCTGTATACGTTGCGGAAGACCCAGCCGTGACCGTGGAAATCGCCGAACTGCGTGCGCTGCGCTTTCGGATTGATGTCAGTCCAGATCCTTTGCAGGAAGCCCGTGTCCTGGCCCCACAGCCCGCGCGCCGCCGCGCCTTCGGGGTTGCGCTGTTGAATCCGGTCTATTTGCTCGTCGCTCAGATCAGGCTGTTTTCCCGGATACATCAGATTACCGTCGGTCTCGTTGTCCCACCAGGTCATGCCGTAATAACTGCTGACCATGTTCCCGCCGGGATGCATGTGACAGGTCATGCAATTGCTGGAAGGGGCGCCGAGTGCCATCTGGTGTTTGATCGGGTGGCCCGACTCGCCCTTCGGGATGGTCGGGTCGGCCGTCACGGTCAGCCCCTGGTTGCCGAATTCCGCCCACCGGCCAGAATGCTTCGGATCGCGGTCGTTGGCGTAAACGACGTGGCAGGCCGTGCAACCTGACATTCGATAATCGCCCGGATTATCGTTCGTGCCGGGGAATGAGAGCAGTGGGTCTAGAAGACGCGTCTTCTGCAAACCCAGAAAGACCGGATCGGTGCGCAGGCGCGTGCCGAAGCCGCGGTCGCTGAGCTTGTCTTCCGGTTTCCCGCCGAGTTCGAAAGTGCTCGGGCTGCCAATGTCCGAAGGCAGTCCTTTCTCTTCGCCGCCGCGCTCGAATACGCGCAGGATGTTGCCGGGCTGCATGATTTCCCATCTGGGCAGCGGCATCAGGTACGGCAGAACGCCTTTCGTCCGCGTCTCTTCGAGAGTCGGCGCCGGGTTGGTCAGGAGGCCCTGAATCTGCCCGTCCTTGCCGTAGCTTTCGCCGAAGCGCGCGTCCTTCATCGGATAGGCGCCGTTGTTGTAAAGAGCCGCGCCCCACAGCACCGCGCCGTGGGTCATCATGTTCTTCTTCATCCACATCACTTCGCGCTCGTGGCATTTGCCGCAGGCCGCGTCGGCGGCGCGGGGGTCGCCGGGATTGACGAAACGGATGTATTCGTCGCTCTCCTTATTCCAGTTGGCCGCGATTCGCGTGGGATTGGCCGTTTCCTTGGCCTTCAGAGTGCGCGGCTTTACGTGGGCTTTCTTCTTGTCCACCAGCTCTTTAGGGTCGCCCCCGTGACAATCGGCGCAGCCGATGTCCAATTCATCATCGCCGTCGATGTGCATCGACTCCGAGCCCGTGTGGCAAACCACGCACCCGATGCTTCGCGGGTTATTCGTGGTCTTCTTTTTCGCCTCCTGCGGCTTCACGGAGTCTTCTTCGCGATCGCCGACCGTCACTGACGAAGTCGCCTCGGTCTTGCTATTCGACATCGCGAAGCTCACCGCTAGAACGAAAACGAGGAGTGACAGAAATATGATTTTTACTCTTTTGATTTTTGTCGCTTGGATCATATTGTACTCTCAATAACGAAACTTCACTTTCACGAACGTCGAGAACAGTGTTGGAGTCGTCGCTCCGCAGCCTGTGGGGATGCCGTCGCAGTTCGACGAATAGATGTCGGTGAATCCGCGACCGCGTCTGAGCCCGGAGGCGCCGGCGGTCAGGATGATGTTTTCGCTTAGCAGCGGGCGGTAAATGAACCCGATTCCCAGGTCGTGGCCGATCTCGTGACGGATGTTGTCCTGGAACAGGGCCAGTTCGAGCGGCTCGGTGCGGATGAATCGCAGGTAGTTGTAGTTGATGAAGGCGCGCAATTTCGGCGTCACATCGACGTCAATCCCCGCGTTGACGAGTCCGAGGCCGGGGTTCACGAAATTGGCCTGTCCCTGCAGCTTGCTGCTGCGCAAGGCGGGGATCAGGCTGTTAGGCCCGACCAGTTCCGCGCCGGTTTGAGTCAGCCTGACTTCCTGCTGGTTCCAGAAGCTGAATTCGCCGCCGGCGAAATTCGGATGGTCGACGATCGAATCGAAGCCCCTCGCCGTCCCGTCGGTCGGATTCCTGTCGCCCGAAGCGTAAAAGCCCGCCAGGCGGTAACGGATAAAGTCGAAATCCACCGAAACTTCGGCTGCGCCCATAAAAGCGTTGATGCGCTGATACCCGTTGGCCAGCCCGTTGAATGTGTCGCGTCCGATCACGTAGTAGGTGGAATTCGTGAGATTCAAACGCCCGAAATGCCCGTCGCCGTTGATGCCGAAATAACCCGCCTGGACGCGGTGCGGAATAACCGAACCGAGCCGCGCCGGGCGCACGCGCAACAGGTTCTGATCCTGCAACTGGCTCGGCATGTCGTTGTTGTAGAGAGCGCTGAACTGCAGCGTATAACCTTTGACGAACGTGTCCTGGCGATAGAGGTTGGCGATCCAAACCTTCTGGTCGCGGAAGCCGATTTCGGCGAAATTGATCTGGTTGAGCTGGCTATTGGTATCTTTATCCAGCATGTTGAAAAGGACGAAGTTGTACTGATACCTGTTCGACCCCATATTGCCGAACATTCTCGCCCCCAGATTCGAATCGCTGAAAACGAAGCCGCGGAAATCGCTGGTGAATTGCTGGATGCCGACGCGCATCGAGGTCGTGTCGAAGAAAGGCGAACGCCCTCCCTCGCTCCTTTTACCGCGGAGGAACGGAAACAGTCTCGGCGTGTCGCCCAGGCGCCATTCGACGAAAGCCTCCTCGACCGAGTTGAAGCCGTCGAAGCGCGATTTACCTGCGCGCGGGTCCTGATTGACGATGCCGTTCTCGCGCGCCCGCAGGAAATTGACGTTGGCGATGCCGGTGACCTTGACGCGCCAGTCCACTGGCTTGAACGAAGCGTCGCCTTTGAACATGTCGAACGAGAAGATAAAGTTCTGACTGACGGCGTCTTGCCGGCCGCGGCCGAAAAATTCGAAACTACCGGGAAGATTGGCGCTGATGTCCGAAGGAACAGGCAGGTTGCGAACGTTGAAGAAAGTCTCGCTCGCGAAATTCAGATCCATGAATATGTCGTTGCCGATGATCGGGTAATCACCTTTCAGGACGTTCTGGTGATATGGATCGAAGATGTTGCCCTTGCGGAAGCGCGGGTCTTCCGGAACGCCGGCGCGCCATCGGTCCTGGATAATGATGAAATCGGCGTCCTCCGGACCGGGCTTCCTGTTTCGGTTAGGGCCGGCCGCGCCGAGCGGTTTGTCCTGTGGGAGTCGAAGCTGCGGTCTGTCGCTTTGCTCCTGACCGGTCTCCTGGGACTTTTGCTCTGATGAGGACTTTTGTCCGGATGATTGTGGAATCGTTTCAGAAATTGAAGCCTGAAGCGATGATTGATCTGATTCTTCCATCAGTTTCCGCACCGATTTTTTGAGCGCGAACCTGGACAGCTCTCGCGGTAATTCCCGCGACAGCGCCTCGGCCATTTTCTCAGCCGATTTCGTCATGCCGTCTTTTTCCTGGGCATTTTGCCCATTTTGCCCATTCTGCCCATTCTGCCCATTCTGCCCATTCTGTTGGACGACGACATTGGCCAGGCCTGGCGCTTCGCATACGAGAAGAGTCAGAAAGAAAGTCGCAAGAAGAGAATAGAAGCCTCGCACAGATATATGCCTCCAGAAATTTCCCTTTATAGAGGAGCCGAAGCGTACACACGTATTGATAAGTACTCAAGTGAGTGATCAGGCAACGCCGGGACAACGTGACATGATTACGGGGGGCGAACCTATTGGACAACTCGGATCAAATGCAGATCCGATGCGTAGATCAATGTTAGATCGACAAACTATTGATGACAACCACAAATCAAAAATTAGGAGCGATGCTCGGCTTGTGGAGCAGATGTGTGGTTGAATAACACAGCCTTTCGAGGCAAGTCAATCACAGAATTTCCAAAATACGAAACGACTCGGCTATTTTTTTCTTGCGGCGGCGCGGTGGTAAGAGCTATATTCGTCGGCGCTTGGGCTAAGACCCTTTTCCAGTCGCTCCCGGTTGAAGAATTTTCCACCGTAATCCCAGGGAAAGAGATTAATCCTTAAAAGAGGTCCTGTAATGCGTGTACAAGTTCGGCTAAAGCTACGTCGTCTCGTTCTAGCGGTAATAGCCCTGTTGTCGTTCGGAGCGATTCTTGTTAAACAATCAGACCAATATGTACGGGTGTCAGCGGCGCCTCAAACACTGGCCATTGTCAACGCGGCCAGTTATCTGGGCGGGCCGCTGGCCCGCGGATCACTGGCTTCCGCTTTCGGTAACAATCTCTCCTCCACGACCGAGAAGTCGCAAACTAATCCGGCGCCGACAAAACTCGCCGGCGTCATGCTTCAAATAATTGACAGCGCCAACGCAGCATATGACGCCGCCCTGGTTTACGTCGATTCCAAACAAATCAATTATGTGATCCCTGAAGAAGCCGCCCTGGGCGCGGCCAGGGTCGTCATCAAGAGAGGCGACGAGATCATCGGCGAAGGGAAGCTGGAAATAGCCGACGCCGCGCCCGCGCTGTTCACGGCCGGCGACCGCAAACTGGCGGTCGGGATGGCGGGCGCCGACGGCGCGAGCGTCGTGAACACGGACGGCAGTCCGCGCTCGGTCAGCCTCAGTACGCCCTGGCAGCCGAGTTCTGTGACTCTGCTCGGCACGGGGTTGCGTTACGCGTCGAATCTGCGAGTCCGGATAGGCGACCAGGAGGTGGCGCCGTCATTCGTCGGCCCGCATCCCGACGCTCCCGGAGTTGATCAGGTTGAGGTTAAAATCCCGACGACCATGTCCACCGGGCTGACCACACTCTCGCTCGTCGTCAACACCGAGCCGAGCGCCACGGCTCCGAGCGCCACGGCTGCGCCAGCCAGCGCGGATTCGTCGAGCGCCGCGGCTGTGACAAGCAATGCGGCTCAACTGCTGGTGCAACCTGACGCGCCGCCGTCGCCGTTCGTCTTGAGCGCTGCTGACGTCCAGTTGATCATCGCTCAGGCGGTCGCAAAAGCTCAGCAGCTGAATTTTCTGGCAACCATTGCGGTCGTTGACAAAGAGGGTAACCCGCTAGGCGTCTTCAAGATGAACAACGCGCGCAGCGACGTGCTGGTCGGCTCGACCAATCTTTTGACCGGTCAGCCGTCCAAGCCGACACTGGTCCAGGATCCTGACGGATTGGAACGCGTCACACTACCGCTGGCTCAGGGTCTCGGCCTTCTTAGCGACGGGGCCGCGCTCGCCGCGATCTCCAAAGCCGGCACCTCGGCGTTCTTCTGCACTCAGGGCAGCGCGATTACGACCCGCACCGCGAGCTTCATTGTCCAGGAGAATTTTCCGCCGACCATCACCAGCCAGCCCGGCGGGCCACTCTTCGGCGTTCAGTTCTCATCACTACCTTGCTCGGACGTCAGGCAGGTTCTAAGCACCCTGCCGCTCGGACTTGCGGGCGATCCCGGCAGCGCGGGAATCTATAAGAACGGCGTAGCCGTCGGCGGCGTCGGCATTGAAGGCGACGGGTTTTATTCAATTGACATAAACATACAGGACTTCGAACAACCG
>DASUFM010001017.1:0-7689 GCA_036274535.1 Blastocatellia bacterium | reverse complement strand
CCTCTCCATTGGACTCCGGACGGGCTGCCGGTCGGCGTGATGTTCTCCGCGCGGTTCGGTGATGAGGCGACGCTGTTTCGTCTGGCCGCGCAACTTGAAAAGGCGAAGCCATGGGCGAGGCAGAGACCAAAAATGTGAATATGGAGCGCATTGCAATTACATAGGTGGGACAGAGCTAAATTGCCCCATCCTCATCGGTGCAAATGTTCAAACCCCGAAGAGCGCGAAGATAACCTGAACAGATCATCCGCCGTTGACAATCGGCAATTTCGCTGATGGCGGGGTCGGCGGCGAGTATTCTTTGATCTACGTTGTCTTTAACTGAAACAGGAAAGGAAAAATGAGCGATAATTTTAAAGATCAGGTAGCAGTCATCACCGGCGGAGCGTCGGGGATCGGTCTGGCGATAGCGAAAAAGCTGCACAGCGAGGGCGCGCGCGTGGCGCTGGTCGATTCGAGTCAGGCGGCGCTCCTGTCGGCGCCAATGCCTGTCGGCGAGAACGCATATGTATGCGACGTGACCGACGAAGATCAGGTCAAATCCACGGTCGATCAGATCGTTGAGCATTTCGGGCGCATCGACATTCTGGTCAACAGCGCAGGCGTGACCGGCAAGACGAATGTCAAAAGCCATGAAGTCGAACTCAAGGATTTCCGTTTCGTCTTCGAGGTCAACGTAACCGGCTCTTTTCTGACCGCGCGCGCCGTCCTGCCGCACATGCTCAAGCGGAATTACGGGCGCATCCTGCACATCGCTTCTGTCTCAGGCAAAGAAGGCAACGCAGGAATGCTGGCCTATTCGGCTTCGAAGGCGGCTGTGATAGGGATGGCGAAAGTGCAGGGCAAGGAGTACGCTGATACAGGAATCACTGTCAACGCGCTGGCGCCCGCCGTGATTCGCACCGCGATGGTCGAAGCCCTGCCCGAAGAGCAGGTGAAATACATGACCGACAAGATTCCGATGAAGCGCTGCGGAACGCTCGACGAGATCGCGCATCTGGCGGCGTTCATAGTCTCGCCCGGCGCGAGCTTCACGACCGGCTTCACTTTCGATATGACCGGTGGCAGAGCGACGTATTGAGAGGCGGTCCGGATGGGAAGTATTAAGCAGTTTTTCTCGGATTTGGCCGCGATATTTTTAATAGGCATCGGGATCAGCACGACGCGAACGAGGCAGAGGAGACTGGATCTGCAAAATCTGGTCTCCAACGCAGGCCGTGGCTCCGAAGAGAGCCGGGGGCCCGGAGAGAGATGGATTCTGATCAACCGCGCCGCGTCGATTGGCGAATATAAAAACCAGCAGGCGTTGATGTTCGATTCGCGGCCGGGTAAAGGTCTCGCGTGGGTCGAAGGCATGCGTTTCACTACAGGCAAGATCGATTTGAAAATCGCAGCGGTTCCACAGGACGCCGGAATAGCTTTTCATGTTCGGAACGAAAGGGAATTCGAGGCCGTCTGTTTTCATGTAGGAGAAGAGGCGCGTAATGAAGCTGAAAGTCAGCGAGTGGTCGTCCAATACATTTCGACCTACCCGGATCGGCGCGCAAGTCACGAAGCTCAATTCGATCTGCCGTATAGTCGATCGGGCGAGTGGTTCAAAGCGAGAATCTCGATCTCCAAACAAGTCATTGCCGTCTTCATTGACGGCGACAACCTTCCCGCTCTGAGTGTTGGCGCTTCCGGCGGAGGGGAGGCTTACGGCTCTGCGGGCGGTTCTGCCGGCGGTTCTGCCGGCGGTTCTATAGGACTGTGGATTGGCGCCGGTTCCTCCGCGCTTGTGTCCGATTTCAGAATCCACGTGGTCAGAAGCGATATCGAAAAACAAATCAGAGGCATATTCAGCAGATAGAGAAAACGAAATGATTCGCAAAGCTTTTTTGATGATTCTGAAACCGGGCAATCAGGCTGAATACGAGCGCCGCCACAACCCTATCTGGCCGGAGTTGCAGGACGTGTTGAGAGGACACGGCGCGCGCAATTACTCGATCTTCCTGGACCGCGAATCCGACAGGCTTTTCGCTTACGCCGAGATCGAATCTGAAGAGTTGTGGGCGAAGATCGCGCGGACCGAAGTCTGCCGGCGGTGGTGGGCGCATATGAAAGATCTGATGCTGACCAATGAAGACAACAGCCCTGTGGCGACAGGCCTGGATGAAGTATTTCATCTCGACTGAGGACGTGGAATGAGGGAACTGCTGGCGGATTTTCTGGATCGCGCAATTCATTACATTGACAGCCGCGGCGCGCGTCGCGTCGCGCCATCGATGGAGGCTGTCGAGCGGCTCGCGCTCCTCGATGAACCTTTGCCCGAACGTCCGCTGGATCCGCGAATCGTCCTGCGAATGCTCGATGAAATCGGCTCGCCGGCGACGGTGTCCAGCTCCGGCGGCAGGTATTTCGGCTTCGTGACCGGCGGCGCTCTGCCGGCGGCTCTGGCCGCGAATTTGATGGCCGGAGTTTGGGACCAGAACGCCGCTTACCGCGTGATGTCTCCCGTCGCCGCAAAGGTCGAGGATGTTTGTCTCAAGTGGTTGCGTGAAGCGTTGGGATTGCCCGCGGGCGCGGGCGCCGGTTTCGTGACCGGCGCGACGATGGCCAATTTCGCCGCGCTCGCCGCGGCTCGGCGCGCAGTATCGCTGAAGGCGGGCTGGAATGTCGAAGAAGACGGCCTTATTGGCGCTCCGCCGATCCGCGTGGTTGTCGGCGATGAAGTTCATGCCAGCCTTCTCAAGGCGCTCACGCTTCTGGGGTTGGGCAGATCGCGGGTTGAGCGTGTGGCTGTTGACGGTCAGGGGCGTATGCGCGCGGATGCGCTGCCCGATCTTTCCGGCGCGACCATTGTCTGCATTCAGGCGGGCAATGTGAATACGGGCGCTTTCGATCCGGCCGTGGAGATTTGCGCTGCGGCTCGCGAGGCGGGCGCCTGGGTTCACGTTGACGGAGCCTTCGGATTGTGGGCCGCGGCCAGCCCTCGCCTGGCTCATTTGGCAGGGGGATTCGCGGACGCCGATTCCTGGGCGACCGACGCGCACAAGTGGCTCAACGCGCCATACGACAGCGGAATTGTCTTCGTGCGAGAGCCCGAGCATTTACGCGCGGCGATGACCGTCGGCGCGGCTTATCTGATCGCCGGCGCGGAACGCGAGCCCTGTCAATACACGCCAGATATGTCACGGCGCGCGCGCGGCGTCGAAATCTGGGCGGCGCTTCGTTCTCTTGGAAAAGCGGGATTGGCTGATCTGATCGAGAGAAACTGCCGGCATGCGGCGCGCTTCGCCGAAGGATTGCGCGCCGCCGGCTACGAAATCCTGAACGACGTAACGCTCAACCAGGCGCTGGTCTCTTTCGGAGATGATGAGACGACCAGGCGCGTAATCGATGCGGTTCAATCCGACGGAACATGTTGGATGGGTGGAACCGTCTGGCAGGGGCATGCGGCCATGCGCATCAGCGTCTCTTCGTGGGCGACGACCGAAGACGATGTCGAACGCAGTTTGGACGCCATTATCCGCATCGCGAGGAAAGAGAGACATGGAATATGAATCGAAGAACCTTCCTGCATAACAGCGCAATCGGCTTGACCGGCTTGTTGGCTGTCTCGTCGAGAGCCGCGCCAAAAGCGACCCGCGCATTGTTCGATTCGTCAAAGAGAACGGCGTGCAACCGATTCGTTATGACGAAACGCAAGCCGCGCGCGAACAGTCTAAGTAATTAGCCGTCCGCAAATGGCGCCTGGCTATCGAGCATCGGATATTGATTTCCGCAGAGGAAGCGATTTCAGGGTAAACAGACGATGAAACCTGCAGAATTACTCGCAAAATACGGCGGCGTCATCGCATTTCCGGTCACGCCGTTTCGCGACGACCTGTCGCTGGACATTGAAGGCCTGCGGCATAACCTGACGCGGTTGATGGATCATCCTGTCAGCGCAGTTGTGGCGGCTGGCGGAACCGGCGAGGTGTATTCGCTGACGCCGAGCGAACATGCGCAGGTGGTAGAGACCACCGTCGAGGTCGTCGGCGGCAAGGCCCCGGTTATCGCCGGGGTCGGATTCAACCGCATGCTGGCGGTCGAAATGGCGAAGCAATCGGCCGGGGCCGGGGCCGACGCAGTTCTGGCTCTGCCTCCTTATTACCCGCAGGCTGATGAAGAAGCTCTGGTCGAATATTACCGCGCGATCGGCGACGCGACCGAATTGGGACTGCTGATTTACAGCCGTGACTGGGCCAATTTTTCGCCCGCGCAGGTTGAACGGCTGGCGGCTAAGATTCCCACGATGGTCGCCTGGAAAGACGGGCAGGCGGACCTGCGCCGTTTTCAGATGATCATCGATCGAGTAGGAGACCGTCTGTATTGGATCGGCGGCGCGGGCGACGACATGGTCCCTGGCTACTATTCGATCGGCATTCGAACCTACACGTCGAGCATCGCCACGGTCGCGCCGAAATTGTCGCTGGCGCTTCACGACGCGGCCGCCAACGGACGAAGCGAAGAGTTATCTCAATTGATGTCTGATTGTGTCATCCCGCTTTACGCGCTGCGCGCGCGACGCAAAGGCTATGAGGTGTCGGCTATGAAGGCGATGATGGATATGGCCGGATTGCGCGGCGGCCCCGTGCGACCGCCGCTGCCGGATGTGCGGGACGAAGAGCGCGAAGAGTTGCGGGCGATTCTTGATAAGTGGAAGCCTTTCCTGGATTGACATTCTGACGCATGGAGATGCGCTCATGATCTATGAGCATGATATGCGGCAGGCCGGCTAAGAAGAATGTCTGAGCGATGGCGCGTTCTCAAAACGTCGCCAGATGCGCCAGTAGATCGCAAGATTGAACCCTAAGACCAGAAGCCCAAGGACTACTTGTAAGCCGCGAGAAAGCGGCGCAGGGTAAATCAACGGAAGAATATAATGCTCGATAAAGCCGGTCTGATAACCGGCTTCTCCTCCACGGCGCCGGAGCCAATTCTCCAGCGGCGTGAGTGGACACACCCATCCTGCAAATTCGATGAGCGCCCCCCACAACGCCGCCGGTATGTGGAACCATGCGACGCGTCTCCATTTAAACACCAGAAGGCCACCAATCGCCACAAACAACACGAAAGCCATATGGATCAATACCACAAAGTCGGCGAGCGCCCGATAAATCATCCGCTGTTTCTCCGGGGAGCCGTTTTCCAAATCGGGGCGTCGGAAGCATCGATCTTATAGCCGTTTCCTCGCAAGGTCAGTCCGCTTGCGCGCATAATCCGGCTAATGGGCGTAATCCGCTCATATCAGCCGCCGCAGGGCCGAATCGAAGATCACTGGCCAACCTAAAACCATTCGAGGTTGCCATCGGCGCCAGGTCTTTCGCCGCTCGCTACTCAGGAATCTCCACTTTCTCTTCGACCGCGAACCAGAACACAATTACTCCGGCGATGAGGATTACGCCACACAACGCCAGCGCCATCGCGAAGGAGTGGGTGAAATGAGCGATGAATCCGGTCAGCAATGGGGCGAGTATCGCGCCCACATTGCCGCCGAAGTTCTGAATGCCGGAGACCGTCCCGACAAGCTTTTTGGAACTGACGGCCTGCGTCAGCGTCCAGGTGTTGGGCGACGCGACGCCCAGGCCGCTTAAGCTGATGGTCAGAAGCCATACGGCCGTCATCCTGTCTTCGACGAAACCAGCGGGTACGATCAGGCAGCAGGTCAGCATTCCGATCGTGATGAAAATTTTGCGAACTCTTTTCTCTTCGTATCCGCGCCTGATCAGCCAATCGCTCAGGGCGCCGGAAATCACGATGATCACCGACATCGCCACGAGCGGCATCGCGTTTAAAACTCCCATTTCGATCTTGGTGAATTTACGCTCTGTCTCCAGGTAATTCGGCAACCAGTTCTGGAAGACGTTCCAGACGTAGTTGTATGCGAAGAATCCTAGAAAAAGGCCCAGCGCGCTGCGATTTTTCAGGAGCGCGAGGCTCTCCATAAAAGACGCGCTCCGTTGCGCGGTTGCGGCCTCCGCCGATGGTTTTTCTTCCCACTTTTTCAAAAAGCCCACCCAGGGCGCGACCCAGACCAGCGATACGGCGCCGACCACGACGAAAAACCAGCGCCAGTCGTAACGTGTCAGGAACCACCCGCCAAAAACGGAGATCAGCGCGCCGCCGATCCTCACCCCGGCCAGATAGAGTCCCGTGACGAGTCCACGCTCGCTTTCCTGAAACCAGTTGGCGACGGCCCGCGAACTCGCCGGAAAAGCCGCGGCCTGACCAGTCCCCATCAATACCCGAAACAGAATCAACATCGCCAGACCGTTTGTCAGGCCGGTCACGCCACACATGAATGACCAGAAGACGAAGCTGATCGCGTAAGTTCGCCGCACGCCGAACCTGTCCACCAGCCAGCCGGACGGGAGCTGCATGAAAGCATAAACCCAGAAGAACGATGACAGGAGCAAACCCGTTTTCGCCGGATTGAACCCGAGATCATCGGCCATTGATTTAGAAGCGACGCTCAACGCGTTGCGCTGCCCGTAACAGAAGAGCATCGCGACTAAGAGCAGGATCATCAGGACCCATCGCCAGGGAGACTCCTTCAGGGCGGGCGGAGCGAGACCGATGTCTTTCGCGGCTGCAGGTTCAACGGACGCCATTATTTGCCTCTTTGCTGCGCTTGATTCAATGACGTCAGGTATGGAAAAGGGTGAGAAGGGAACACAAAAAGCACAGAAGACGAAACACAAAAAACGCAAAACTATCAATAATATTTCTTTGCGCTTTTTGTGTTCACTGGCCCTGAACTTAACGTCATTGACGCTTGATGGTTGTCAGGATTCAGCGGCGACCGCCGCGATCAGCGCTTTGATATAACCGAAAGTAAAAGCGAAGGCCTGCAATCTCTGCGGATCGCCGGCGATCTTCGGGACATGGTCGGGCATCATCATTCCGTCGTAGCCGACTTCTTTGTAAACTCGCATGGCTTTCAGCATGTCCACGTCGCCGTCGTCGATGAACGTTTCCTGGAAATCCAGGAAACGCCCGCGGATATTGCGGAAATGCACGTTGAAGATTTTTCCGCGGCCGCCGAAATAACGGATCACGTCGAAAATCTCCTCGCCCGGCTTCCGCAGCATCTCCGAGACCGTGCCCTGGCAGAAATTCAGCCCGTGATATTTGCTCTCGACGATATCAACGAATCGCTTCAGGCCGGCGACATTGCCGAGCACGGTGTGGACGCCGCGATATCCTTTGTCCAGCGGCATTCCCGGGTCGTGCGGGTGACACGCCATACGAACCTTGTATTCCTCCGCCACCGGAATGACGCGCTTCAGAAACCAGGTGACGCGTTCCCAGTAGACATCCTCGTTGACCGGCCCGGCCTCGGTCAACGGCGGCTCCTGTCGGGCTTTGTCATATACGAACGTGCTGTAATCGGCGCCGCCGCGGCCTTTGGTCGGTTCGGTCCGAGGCACGCCGAGAATGTTCAGGTTGTATTTCAACGCCGGAATTCCGGCCCGCGCCGTATTGCGGATCATCTGACAGATGTCATCAATTTCGCGCTCGCGCTCGGGGCTTTTGCCAAGCATGATGTTCGGATTTTCCGCTTTCGTGATGTAACTCGAACTCAGTGGCAGCGGGACCATCTCCAGCTTGACGCCGAATGATTCCACGCGCTCGCGCAGTTTCGTCAGTCCTTCGACCGACCAG
>DASUFM010001016.1:0-2681 GCA_036274535.1 Blastocatellia bacterium | reverse complement strand
GAAGGCGCTGATCAGTTGATTGCAGGTTACAGCGGCACGGTCTGGATTGACGCGGAGACGAAGAAGGTTCTGCGGATTGACCAGGCGGTCAATGATCTGCCCAGGAACTATCCGGTTTCGTATGCCGAGAGGTCGGTTGATTATGACTTTATCCAACTGCGCGGCCTGGACGTAAACTTCCTCCTGCCGATCCACGCCGAGTTCACCATCGGCGACCGTTCCCAGAAACGCCACGCGCGCAACGTGATGCACTTCAAGTTTTATCGCAAGTTCGAGACTGACGTTAAACTCATCGACGACGCCCCGACGCCGCCGCAAAAGCCACCTCAATAAATATGGCCAAAAAGGAATTACCTGTTCTCAACACATCTACTTCAAACCGCGCCAACGGGGCGATCAGGGCAAACGGAGCAAACGTGGCGAACGGCAAGGCCGTGAAAACGAAACTCCGTTACGATTGTTCAAAATGTCCCGCTTACTGTTGCACTTATGATTTGATACTGGTCACAAAACGTGACATAGCGCGGTTGGCGAAGCGTTTCGAGATCAGTTACGAAGAGGCCGAGAAAAAATTCACCGTCTTCGACAAGAAATACGGCCATCGAGTTCTGCGGCATCGTAAAGATGATGTCTTCAAAAGCAGTTGCAGATTTCTACACCCGACCAGGCGGAACTGCACAATCTACGAGCATCGTCCCGGAACCTGCCGGGACTTTCCTGAAGAGAAGCGATGCGGTTATTACGACTTCCTGACCTGGGAACGCAAACACCAGGACGACGAAAGCTTCATCCCGCTTCAGCAGTGAGCGCGCTGGAACTAAATCAGACCTGGCAAGATTGCGTCAGTACCGCGACCGGTAGGGAGCGTCGCAAGAGTCTGTCACAGATACATCCCGGCCCATTCTCCCAGGACATAAAAGCTCCATACGCGGGACCAGTTTGCGCGGCCTTTCAGGAAGTCGCTCCACACTTCCTGCATCGCGGTGATGCTCAGAAGTCTGGTCAGTTGCGGAGACCACAATGCGCTTTCGATCCGATCGCGAAGCGCGCCGGCCAGCCAGTTTTTAAAGGGCAGTTCAAATCCGCGCTTCGGGCGGTCGATGACCTCTCCGGGCAGATCGCCCACGGCATCGACCAGCATCCATTTCCGTTCTTTTCCGCGCAACTTCAATTGGCCGGGGACGGTGAGCATCTTTTCGACGACCTTGTGATCGATCAGTGGGGCGCGGACCTCCAGGCCGGCCGCCATGTTCATCGACTCGGCGTCGCGCAACAGGGCATTGCCAAAATAGCCTCTCAGTTCAAGCGCCGAGGCCTGATTGATAGGATCGGCGTTCGCGCAGTTGGACATTTGGCGTTCATTCCAGATCTCGACCGCCGGCGACGCGCCGCCGGGCGCCAGCATCAAGGCAAGTCGCTGACCGGCGGTGAAGAGGCCTCGGCGCAATTGCGCTGAATGCTCACTGAGCTGGTCGCCGCTGATCAGCGCGCTCAGCCTGGCCGCGCCGTCGCTCGAAGAGAACGCCCCGATCGCCCCGATCGCCCCGATTGCAGAAGCCGCGGCCCTCCGCGCCTTCTGCAATCTCGTCGTGGCCTTCGCCCGATTTCGCACCTGCTCTTCGCGCGCGATGGAGTGAAGGAAGTCATGGCCCGCGAACACTTCGTCGCCCCCCAGGCCCGATAACGCGACTTTCATTCCCACGTCCGCCGCCGCCCTGGAGATGAGGAATGTATCGATGCCGTCTATCGACGGTTGGTCCATCGCGCGTAACGCGTCGGGCAGGCTGGAAAGAATTTCATCCTCAGTAACCAGGATCGAATGATGGTCTGCGCCGTACGCCCGGGCGACCTTTTCGGCGCAAGCGACCTGGCCGAATTCCTGTTCGTTGAAACAGACTGACAACGACCTGATCGGACCTTCCACGCATCGGCTGGCCATAGCCATTATCGAACTCGAATCGATTCCGCCGCTGAGAAAAACTCCCACCGGAACGTCCGAAACCATATGCAATTTGACGGAGTCGGCGAGCAGCGCGCCCAGTTCTTCGATCAACGCGCGTTCGTCTCGAACTTTGGTTTGTTTATCGGCGCGCAATTCCCAGTAGGCTTCGACGTCGACCCGCCCGTCTTTAAACTCCAGAATATGTCCGGGAAGCAGGGCGTGAACATTCTCGATAATCGTCAGTGGCTGCTCGATCGAGCCCCACGCAAGGTAGCTGTTCAGAGCCGATGGCGAGATTTTGCGCGGCGCGAGGCCGGTCGCGAGCAGCGCGCGGACCTCGGAGGCGAAGATGAAGGTGTCGCCGTCGTGATAATAGTAGAGCGGCTTGACCCCAAGTCGATCACGAACCAGCGTGAGCGAGCGCCGCCTGGCGTTCCAGAATCCGAACGCGAACATTCCCCGCCACTCCGCAATCGCGTCACGGCCCCGCTCGCCGAAACCTTTCAGCATAACTTCGGTGTCGCTCTCGGACTGGAATCTCAAGCCTCGCCCGATAAGCTCCCGGCGAAGGTCGCGGAAATTGAAGACCTCGCCGTTGTAGGTGATCCAATCGCCGGTAACCTCATCACACATCGGCTGATGTCCGGCCGGAGAAAGATCGAGAACCGACAGGCGCTGATGCGCGAAAACCACGGTCAATCCATCGCGTTCATCGCTGATGAATTCGACCCCGCGATCG
>DASUFM010001015.1:0-3254 GCA_036274535.1 Blastocatellia bacterium | reverse complement strand
AATAACATTTTTAATTACACGCTGATCGCTTCGACGGTCAGACTCTCGACGCCGTTGATTCTGGCCGCGCTCGGCGGGTTGTATTCGGAGCGCGCCGGCGTAATAAACATCGCGCTGGAAGGCATGATGCTGGCCGGGGCTTTTACCGCGGCGGTCGTCACGGTCTTCACTCACAATCCCTGGGTGGGGCTGCTGGCCGCGGTGGGCATGGGATTGCTGGTCGCCGTGTCGCATGCGGTGGCGACAGTCAGTTATCGCGCTGATCAGGTCGTCAGCGGCGCCGCGATAAACATTCTTTTTCTGGGCGCGCCGGCGTTATTGTCCGGCGCCTTCTTCGAGTCCACGGGAGCGACGCCGCAACTGCCGCGCGATCAAACGTTGCCCGACACGCCGATCTTCGATCCGCAGAGTTGGCCGGCGCTGGCTTCGATCTTCAATCAGAAGCCATTAGTCTATCTGGCTTTCGTTCTCGTGGCGGTGACGTATTACGTGATATACCGGACGCGGTTCGGGCTTCGGCTGCGCGCCGCAGGCGAAAATCCGGAAGCGGCCGACACCGCCGGGGTGAGCGTCAAGAGAGTACGTTATGCGGGAGTGTTGATTTCCGGCGCGTTGGCGGCGCTCGGCGGCGCCTATCTGTCCGTCGGCCAGAATTCGCTCTTCACCCGTAACATGACCGCCGGACGCGGGTACATCGCGCTGGCCGCGCTGATCTTCGGCAAATGGAATCCGGCCGGCGCGTTCCTCGCCTGTCTCTTCTTCGGCTTTGCGGAGGCGGTCGCCATTCGCATGCCGGGCGCCGCCGTAGCCTGGATAGATATTCCCAATCAGTTCATTCAATTGATACCATATGTCTTGACGATGATCGTTCTGGCGGGGTGGATCGGACGCGCTACGCCGCCGAAGGCTTTGGGAATCCCGTACGTGAAGGAGTAATATGACGGGCTCTATTTTCGACCGCGCGCAAACCTCGGCGCGGCACATTCGTGAGCAAATCGAGCGAGACATTGATGTCGCCGTGGTGCTCGGATCGGGGCTCGGCGCTTTCGCCGAAACGCTCGAAGATAAAATCATTGTTCCTTACGAAGAGATTCCCGATTTCGAGCGTTCGACTGTGGAGGGGCATTCCGGGCGACTGGTCGTCGGCAATCTGCCTTCGACGACAGTCAGCGTCGCCGTGATGCAGGGAAGGTTTCATTACTATGAAGGTTACTCACTGGAAGAGGTCACGCTGCCGATCCGCGCGTTCGGCGCCATGGGGTTGAAGAAACTCGCGCTGACCAACGCCGCCGGCGGCGTCAACCCCGATTTCAAGCGGGGCGACTTCATGCTCATCAGCGACCACATCAACCTGATGATGATCAGCCCGCTCCGAGGCAAGCATGATACGCGTCTCGGCGAACGCTTTCCTGATATGACCGAAGTCTATTCGCGCGAGTACCGGCAAATAGCCAGGGAGGCCGCGTCGGAAATCGGCCTGGACCTGCGCGAAGGCGTTTACCTGGCCCTGCAAGGACCGAATTACGAAACGCCCGCGGAGATACGGATGATGCGCGCTCTCGGAGCGGACGCGGTAGGCATGTCCACTGTTCCCGAAGCGATCGTCGCAAAGCAGATGGGCATGACCACTCTCGGCATTTCGCTGATCACAAACCCGGCCGCCGGAATAGAGAAAGGCCCGATCAATCATGCCGAGGTCATGGAAATGGGCCATCGCGCCAGCAAGGAGTTCAGCGAGTTGTTGACGCGGATTATCACAAAGATTTCCTGATTGCGATGGGGACTGCCACAGAGTCACAGAGACACAGAGAAGAGCAAGGAAACTTAAAAGCTACCCTCGTGGCTTACTCTGCGTCTCTGTGACTCTGTGGCTGATCCCCGTAATCTGAGGATCTTCGAATTTTGTTCAGAAAGGGTTGGCATTAGCTCAATCTTTGGTAAAATCAGCCTACACTCAGGTGGGAGTTGGAGAAGGTAATGTCATAGGTTTCATTCCGGCCTATTCTGATTTTGCGAGCAATACCGTTAAATGATCTGATCGAAATGGCCCGGCAGGCGCGGGAGCGCGCTCACGCGCCTTACTCCAAATTCAAAGTCGGCGCGGTGGTTGAATGCGCCGACGGACGTACATTCACGGGCTGCAACATCGAAAATTCCAGTTACGGTTCGACGCTTTGCGCCGAGCAGGTGGCGTTGGCAAAGGCTATCTCCGAAGGCGCTCGAGATTTCGTTCGCATCGCCGTGATAGCCGGCGCCAAACGTCCTGTTCCGCCGTGCGGCGCGTGCCGTCAAGTGATTTTCGAGTTGTGTGGCGGAGAAATAGAAGTTGTAATGGCCAGCCTGGATGGCCGGTTTGAAATTAGAAAAGCGAACGAATTATTACCTGCCCCATTTGACCATACATTCCTTTGAGTCCATATGAACGAATTCACAATAGCGATGTTATTTGTGACGCTGCTCGGCGTCCCTGCGCAGGATTCGACATTGGAAGATAAGGCCGTGATTCGTGTTCAACAGACTCCCGCGTCTAAATATGATCCCACTCTACCCAGCCGCCCTTTCGGAGGATGGCTCAATCAAGTGGTAGGCCCGCAGTCCGGCGTAAGCTGGCGTTTGGGTGAATGTGTCGATCAGAACGGAACGACTTATGGTTGGGAGCAGGGCATTCCCGCCTGCGTTGAGGCCACGGCCATTCTTCCTGACGATCGTAAGATCGTGGCGCAAATCCATGTCGGTTCCTTCAAACAAGGTCTGTCGACGACGACCAAATTTCACTTCGCCGTCATCGAAAATGACAGTCAGTTCCTGAGCGTGCGAAAATTGGGCGATCTGCCTCAACTTCTGAAAGATCCGCTTTCTTACGTAAAGTCGGATGAAGAAAAGAGGTCGAAAGTCGCCGCGTTGCCGCAGATAAAATTGACTAACGCGCCGCAGTTATACTACGCCAAAACGCCGGCGATTTTTGTTTCGCCGGTGATGGCGCCGGGCGATACTGTAGCCGCGCCTCCTCCTCCGAAGCCCGCCCCATCTGTCAGAGTATCAAAGGGCGTTGTCACCGGCGAGGCCGTGACAAGGGTGCAGCCGGTTTATCCGCAGATCGCAAGGCAGGTAAACGCTTCAGGAGAGGTTCAGGTGTCGATAATCATCGATGAGAACGGGAAAGTAATCGAGGCGAAAGCTGCCAAAGGCCATCCGCTTCTTCGTTCGGCCGCGGAAGATGCCGCCAGGAAGTGGGTCTTCAGACCGACGCTGCT
>DASUFM010001014.1:0-6295 GCA_036274535.1 Blastocatellia bacterium | reverse complement strand
GAGAATTTCGCGAGCTCATCCGCCGTGAAGTAACCCGGCACCCCGCCGAAGTTGCTCGCCTCTTTGCTCACGTCGCCCATCGAGCGCGAACAGCCGTTGCAATTGGCCGTCGAGTTGAGGACATTCCCCAATTGGTTAAAGCCGCTGTAGATGGTGAACGGACGCCCGGTTTGCATAGTCACCACGCCGTTGACGTTCCAGCCTTCGATCAGCCGCTGGACGGCGCCCTGCGAGCCGGCGCCTATCCATCCACCCTTGCCGAACGGCAGCTCCCAGGTCGCATAACCAATGAAAACGTGCGTGCGGTCGAAATCCGAACGCGCATAGTTCAGGTATCGGCGGTAGTTATCGAAGGGGGTTGACGAAGCGGATTGCCCGTTACCCGTGCCCGCCACGGTGAACGTCGGGTCGAAGGATCGCGTGTCCAGCGACTTCGAGAGGGTATACGAACCCTGGAATTGCAGACCGCGCGCGAACTTCCGCTGCACCATCACCTGCAGCGCGTGATAGGCCGAATAATCATTCGAGTCAATCACGTTGATCCCGGCGAATTGCGGGAAGGGGCGGAAGAAAGTGGTCGGCAGTCCGGCGAGCTCGAGCAGCGACCGCCCGCCTTGAACGCGTCCTGCCAGGTTGGCCGCGATCCCCGCGACGTTATTATTGGTAATATCGCTGGCGAACTGGGAACGCAGAAAATCCGACCCTGACTGAGCCGTCGGTTTGCCCGAATGCGGCCCGAGAAGCTGATTGAACAGCGGGCTTTGATAGCCGGGGGTGGCTACCAGTTTATTATATTCACTCAGAAAGCCGTTATTAAAGATGTCGACTTGGCCGATATTATACGCTCCGAACAGGTGGCTGGCTTTACGGCCGATGTAGGCCACATCGACCAGCAGATTCTTGCCCAGGTCGCGTTGGATGTTCAGGCTCCACTGGTTGGTCAAGGGCGATTGGAAATCCGGATCAACCACCGTGATCGTGCCCGTTCCGAACGGCGCCGGCTGCAGTTGCGCGCTGGGGATGGCCGTTGACGGCGGCGCCAGCGAGGGAATGCCATCGCGGATGCGCCCGCCAGTGCGGTTCGGGCCGCCCGTCTGGCCGAATTCAGTGTTGACCACGCCGAGCGTCACGCCAGGAATGGTGTTGTAGATCGCCGATGACAATACGAAGGTGTTGATGCGGTCGGAGGCCAGGCGATAGTTGACGCGTATCGCAGTCTTGCCGTCGCCCCAGGGATCCCAGGCCAGGCCGATGCTGGGCGACCAGTTGTTCAGATCACTGTCGTAAAGGTTTCGACCCACCCATCGTAACGCGTTCGTGGCTGGCGCGCCTATCGTGACCGGCTGTTGTGGCCCGTACAGACGACCGCGCGCAAACGGCGTCAACCTGAGCTCATTGCGTACGCCCAGATCGATAGTCAGATTCGGACGCAGTTTCCACGTGTCCTGGGCATAGAAATCATACTCGCCGTAACGCGCATCATTGAGGAAGAGCGTTCCAGCCGGCTGGAATCCTGTCAGTCCTGTGTCAGCCACGAAGCCCTGAGAAATGTTGCCGACGCGGCCCAGCAGATCATTAATGGTGTTCTGCATGCGTGTGCGGTCATTGCTGTTAATGCCGGGCGCGCCCGTGGCGTTCAGCGCCGGCAGACAGAAGAACTCCTGGCCCGCCGAATTAACTCCAGTCCCGCCATTCAAGCAAGCCGCGTTGACCCTCGTCGATCCGGTTAGATTGACAATCGGAACCGAATTCTGCGAAGCGATCGAACCGCGAACGTCGCGATGCTGTGTATAACGGAAGTTGACGCCGCCCTTCACCAGATGCGCGCCTTTGACCCAGCTCAGGTTGTCGACTATCTGATAGGTGTTGATCGTGCGCAGATTGCCTGCCGAGAAGTCGAGCGGATCAGTCGGATTGACGGTGATGAGATGGAACGGTTGGTCTCCCGCCGATGGGTTGATGAAGTTGAAGGTGAAATGATTGCCTCCGACGACGACTTCATTGCTCAGGCTCGGAGTGATCACCCATCTATAGCTCGCCGCCAGATTACGAGGGCTGCGAGTCGTGTTGACCTTCGGCGGCAGCCCCGGAAAGGACGGCGCGCCCGCATTGGTCGTGTCGTTGATAGTGTTCTGGCTGCCCCATGCGTAGCGCACGAACATTGTGTGACTGTCGTTGAACTTGTGGTCGATCTTGAACGTGACATCGCGCTGCGGATCGAGCCGGCCGACTGTCCAGAGGTAGTTGGCCGTGTTCAACCCGTCGCCCCCAGCGAAGCTGTTGGGCGCGGGCAGCAAATCAAGCACGTTTTTTTGAATTGTCGGATCGATGCCCAGCCCTCGCGGGTCGCTGGCCACTATGTTATAGGACGCGATGCAATTGGTCGTTACGGTCCCGCCACAGGCCGGCAGCAGCGGATTGCCGGCGGCGTCCACACTCGCGCCCGCCTGCCCTGCCGCCGTATTGCGCCCGCCGACGACGTACCGAAAGACTCCCTGTTTCACCGCACTCGTGTAGACCGTGCGCGTGAGCAAAACGGGAAAGATCTGGCGCTGGCCCTGGTAGTTGAAAAAGAAGAACGTGCGGTCCTTACCGTTGTAAAGGCCCGGAATCTTAACCGGCCCGCCGACGTCGCCGCCAAACTGGTGCTGGCGCAGCGCGGGCTTGGCCAGATTGTTAAGGTTATTCTGCCATTCGTTGGCGGCGAGCGCCGAGTTACGGTGGAAGTAAAAAAGATTTCCATGAAGCTGGTTCGTGCCCGACTTGGTCACCAGCGCGACCTGCGCGCCGCTGCTGCGGCCGTATTCCGCCGTGGCGTTGCTGGTAATGACTCGGAACTCCTGCAGGCTGTCCGGATTGGTGCGGAGCGGCGAAAATTCAGATCCGCCCGCTGACGATTCGTTAATGTCAATGCCGTCGAGCGTATAGTTGAACGCACGGTCGCGCGCGCCGTTGACGTGCGAACCGCCGCCGGTATTCGCGCCGACTGACACGCCCGGTTGCAGCCGCACAAAGGTCAGCGGGTTGCGCCCACCCGAGGACGCGTCCAAGCCGAGCGGCAGTTCGACCAGCGTCTTGTTGTCGACCGTCGCGCCGAGGTTGCCCGAAGTCGAGGTCTGTACACGCTCATAGCTCGCGGTGACTTCCATCACTTCCTGCGCCTGGCCGACGGTCAAATTCGCGTTGATCGTCAACGGCTGGCCCACGGTCAGCGTGTTGCCTTTCGAGACGAATTTTTTGAAGCCTTCCTTCTCGACGGTGATGGTGTAGACGCCCAACTGCACTCCATCGAAGACATACACGCCGGCCGAGGTAGTTGTGGCTGTAAATGAAATGTTGGTGCCTTCGTTCGTCAGCGTGACTTTGGCGCCGGGCAAGATCGCGCCGTTCGGATCCTGAATCATGCCGGTTACGCGTGACGTGCCGGCGGTTTGGGCGAAAATTGCAAAAGATAATAGCGAACATAGCAGCGATGAAATCGCCGCCTTCGGGATTCTTTTCTGTTTCATTGGATCTCCTGAGTGTCGGTCCTGAGTCTCAAATCCTGTTGTCAGGCCTTGAATAATCGGTTCCAAGCGTTCGTCAGGCAAACAAAGCTTGTCCAACTTTATGGCGCCCTGACGTTAATGAATCCCAGCTAGCTTTAATTTTTGTATTGATGGTCAGCGCCGGCGCCTTATCGCCTCGCCGGCTTCATTGGTCGCGCAACGCTCACTTCCACTACCGCGTTGGCTCTATATAACGGGCTTAGAGCGGATATTAATTGCGCGTACGGATCAACCGTCGCTATGGCCCAGTGATGGTGGGACACAGCCTGTGTCCCACCTATGCAATTGCAATTCGCTCTAGTTTGAAGTCAGCAGATTATCAAGTCTTCCGGATGACCGCAAGATTTTTTTCGACTATTTTGGATAGTGATGGCGTGTTTGGAAGGGATTAGGACTGTAGATTGTCTTCAGAGGCATCTTGAGGAATGAATTGAACGCCGTCGTAAATGTCGCTCAATTTCAGCGAGCAGCCGATGGATTCGATCTTGAACAAGGCGTCCAATCCGTCGAATGTCGAAAGCGCCCAATCGCCGCCGGATTGGCGGCGATAATGTTCGATCACAGGTTTGTCCTGCGAGACGAGAATATAATCAGTGAGGGTGGGCAGCCAGGTTCGATAACGGAGGAATTTCTCGCCGCGATCGAATGCTTCGGTGGACTTCGATAAAACATCGATGATGACGTTCGGATTGAGCAGGACGTCGCGGTATTTGTCGTGAAATTGGCGTTCTCCGCATACGACCAACACGTCTGGATATGAATAGAAGCCTTCCGGGGTTTGGGGCGGCTTTGGCTCGGGCCCGCTGCGGACTTTGGTGTTTTGAGCGCGCACACGGCAAGGTTTACCGCTCAACTGCGAACGCAGCTCACCGATCAGGTTAACGCAGATTTCCCCGTGCTGATCGCTTTCCCCGGCCATCGCGAAAATCCTGCCATCGATGTATTCGTGACGTTCATCGGACGCGCGTTCGATGGCCAGGTATTCTTCTTCGGTGAAATATATTCGTGATCGTGGCGTCGCCATGGTTTATTTCCTCCCGCATGACGAATTATGGCATTGATTTTAGTTCCTGGCGAGGCGCCCCTCGATCTCGGCGTAGCGCCGCGCTTTTTCTTCCCATTCCGGCGATGGCCGGGGTTCGAAGCGGCGCGGGCTGGTGTTGGCGGCGACGTGGCGTCGAGCTTCGGTGAGCGATGCGAACCGGCCGGCGGCGACGGCCTGTACGAGCGCATTGCCGATGACTGTGGCCTCGGCCGGGCCGGCCAGGACGGTTTTTTGCGAGGCGTTCGCGGTCGCCTGATTGAGGTATTGATTCTGGCTGCCGCCGCCGACGATCTGGACGCCGCCCGCCGGCTTTCCGGTGAGCGTCTCGATTGCGCGAATGACCGACGCGTATCGCAGCGCCAGTGAATCCAGGATCGTCGCGGTAATCGAGGCCGGGTCGTCGTCTATTGTCTGGCCGGTCTCGGCCAGTTGGCGCCCAATGGCGGCGGTCATACTCGGCGGGTTGAAGAGACGTTCGTCGTCGGGATAGATCAGAGCGGTGGAATCGCGGCGCGCCGCCGCCCGCGCGAGCAGCGCGTCATAATCGACTTCCAATCCGCGTTCGCCCCACTCCCGGCGGCACGATTCCAGGATCCACAGCCCCATCACATTCTTCAGGAAGCGAATCGATCCGAACGCGCCGCCCTCGTTGGTAAAATTATGGCGCGCGATTTCAGGCCCGGCTTTAGTATGGATAAGAGTACGGCTCAATTCGACGCCGACCAGCGACCATGTGCCTGAAGAAATGTAGGCCCATCCGTCTTCGAGCGGCGCGCCTGCGACCGCGCTGCCTGTGTCGTGAGTGGCCGGCGCCACCACGCGCGCGCCCTGCAAATTCAGTTCTTCAGCCAGTTCGGGTTTGAGCGGGCCCAGGTCTGATCCCGCGGGAACGATTTCGGCCATCAACCGCGCCGGCAATCCCAGGCGCTCGATCAATTGATAATTCCAGGCGCCGGTTTCGGCGTCGATCATTTGAGTCGTCGTCGCGTTCGTGTATTCCGTAACGGCTTTGCCCGTGAGCAGAAAGTTGATCAGGTCCGGCATTAACAGCATCTTCGCGGCGCGGGCCGGAATGCCTGATTTCGCGTGAGCGAAGAGTTGAAAGAGCGTATTGAAGGCGAGAAACTGAATGCCCGTGCTGGCGAAAATTTCAGCGCGGGGAATCAGTTCGAAGACCTGCTCCATTACTCCGGCTGTGCGCTCGTCGCGGTAACAAATCGGTTCTTCGACCAGATCGCCTCCAGCGTCAATCAATCCGTAATCAACGCCCCAGCTATCGACGCCGGCGCTCGCGACCGGCCGCCCGAGCCGCCGCGCGATATTTCCAGCCGCGCGCAATCCGGCCTTGATTTCGCCGAAGATCTTCGACAGATCCCAGCGCAAATAGCCGTCGCGCCGAACCGGCGGATAATGAAACCGATGCGCTTCCTCCAGCAGGAATTCGCCCGGCGCCATTCCGACCAGAAATACGCGCCCGCTCCCAGCGCCCAGATCAACCGCGATGTAAAGAGAGTCGTTCATAGGGAAATTGCGGATTGCGGATTGCGGATTGCGGAAGGATTTAGCCACAGAGGTCACAGAGATCACAGAGAAAAACCCTCCGTGCTCTCTGTGTTCTCTGTGGCTAAAATCCGCAATCCGCAATCCGCAATTAAACGATTCCCGCCGCCACGCCGTTCTGCGCGGGGCGTTCTTCGGCCTT
>DASUFM010001013.1:0-4093 GCA_036274535.1 Blastocatellia bacterium | reverse complement strand
GCCATTCCTGCTCGCCAAGCGGCTCAGCGCCAACCGCCGATTCGCCGCGGCGCATCGCTGGTTTCATTATGTCTTCGATCCGACTCAGCCCACGCCCGCCCAAGCCTGGCCCGAACGGGTCTGGCAGATCAAGCCCTTCTTCGATCACGGCGTCGGCAAATCAATCGAGCGGGCGATGCTGCTGCTCAAATCGAGCGGGCTGAGCAAGGCGGAACTCGACGAGCGCAAGTCGCTGCGCGATCAGATCGAGGCCTGGCGCAAGACCCCCTTCAACCCGCACCTCATCGCGCGGATGCGCGTCGAGGCTTATATGAAGTCGGTGGTCATGGCTTACCTCGATAACCTGATCGCCTGGGGCGACCATCTCTTCCGCCAGGACACGCGCGAATCAATCAACGAAGCGACCCAGCTTTACATTCTGGCCGGCGAAATTCTCGGCGAGCGGCCGAAAGAGATTCCGGCGCACGAAGGAACGCGGAAAACCATCGCCGGCCAGGAGGTCAGGACGTTCAACCAACTCCGCGATCACCTGGACGCGTTCTCGAACGCGCTGATCGATCTGGAGACCATCGTCTATCCGACGGACACGGACACCGGAGGA
The DNA here is from genome assembly GCA_036274535.1 of Blastocatellia bacterium. Classification (GTDB taxonomy): domain Bacteria; phylum Acidobacteriota; class Blastocatellia; order RBC074; family RBC074; genus JAJVID01. Next base: position 3,492 of record DASUFM010001013.1, on the reverse strand, counting down.
GGCGGCATCAGCGGCGTTATAGGCGCGACTGACTTCACGCTGAATACCGGCGACGGCGACGGAGGCGGCCCCGCGCTCGACCTTTCGCTCGCCGCGCCCGGGGTCGAGCCGCCCGACAACGGATTCGTGCTCGATCTGCCGCTGGCCGCGCCGATCCCGGCTGTTCTGGGGCCGACGCTGTTTTTCTGCATTCCGAAGAACGACAAGCTGATGGGCTATTGGGACACGGTCGCCGACCGTCTGTTCAAGATTCGCCATTGCCTGAACATCGAGGGCGTAGTGCGCCAGTTGGCGTTGTTCGCCCCGCCGATCGACCCCGGATTGCTGGTCAAAGCCGCCGCCGCCGGCCTGGATATCGCCGACGCGCTCAGCGACCTCAACGCCCCATCGCCGCAAAACCGCTTCCAGGCGCTGGCCTCAAAAGCGAACGAGACGATTAATGACGTGAAGAGCCTGGGGGCGGCGCTGCTCGCCGCATTGGAGAAGAAAGACGCCGAAGAATTGTCGCTGCTGCGTTCGACGCACGAGATTCAGATTCTCGAGGCGATGCGTGAAATCAAGCGGCGGCAGATTGACGAGGCGAGAGCTTCAAAGGAAGCTCTCGAAACTTCCAAACGCGTCCTCGAAGAGCGGCGCAACTTTTACGAGAGCCGCGTGGAGAAGAGCCTCAAGGAACAGCAACACCTGGACAAACTCGAAGAGGCGCAAAAACACCAGTCTCGCAGCAACGCCATTGAGATGGCCCGGGCCGCGTTCGGTTATCTGCCCGATTTCGACATCGGGGTCGAAGGCGCGATGAGCAGCCCGACCGTAAAAGGGCGTTGGGGCAGCTCGAACATCCTGTCCTACATGAGCGCCATCAGCCAGTCTTTCGTAATGGACGCTGGCAGGGCCACTCATGAATCGAGCAAGGCCTTGACCGAGGCGGGCTACGAGCGGCGCCAGGAAGATTGGGGTTTCCAGGCCGCGCAGGCGCGGGCCGAGATCGCGCAGATTGAAAAGCAGATCATCGCCGCCGAGATTCGATTGAGCGTCGCCGAACAGGATTTGAAGAACCATGAACTGCAGGTGGAGAACGCCAAGGCGATTGATGAGTTCATGCGGGGCAAATACACGAGTCAGGAACTCTACGGGTGGATGGCGTCGCAAATCGCGGCGGTCTACTTCCAGAGCTTCCAGATCGCCTCGGACATGGCCAAACGCGCCGAACGCGCCTTTCGCCACGAATTGGGAGTCGCCGATACGAACTTCGTTCAGCCCGGCTACTGGGACAGTTTGAAGAAGGGGCTGTTGGCGGGCGAAAGACTCCAATACGCATTGAGGCGGATGGAAGCGGCCTATCTGGACCAGAACCGTCGCGAATACGAGATTGCCAAGCACATCTCCCTGGCGACGCTCGACCCGCTGGCGCTCCTCACGTTGCGCGAGACGGGCGAATGCTTCGTTGATCTGCCGGAAACGCTGTTCGACATGGATTATCCCGGCCATTACCTGCGCCGCATCAAGACAGTCGGCCTGACCATTCCGTGCGTGGTCGGGCCGTACACCGGCGTCAATTGCACGCTGACGCTGCTCGCGAACAGCGTGCGGCGCGCCGCCGCCCCAAGTTCGCCTTATCCCCGGAATGCGGAAGGAGACGACCCCCGGTTCGCCGATAACGTCGGCGCGATCCAATCCATCGTCACAAGCGACGCGCAGAGCGACAGCGGCATGTTTGAGCTGAGCTTCCGCGACGAACGGTATCTGCCGTTTGAGGGCGCGGGCGCGATCAGCCGCTGGCGCATCGAGATGCCGATCGAGACCAACCAATTCGACCGCGGCTCGATCTCGGACATCGTGATCCATCTGCGCTACACGGCGCGCGAAGGAGGCGCGGGATTGAGGACGGAGGCGCTGGAATCATTGCCCGCCGGCGGCGCGCGGATGTTCAGCCTGCGCCACGAATTTCCCACCGAATGGCATCGCTTCCTCCATCCCGTCGCTGGCGCGGAAGGACAGCCTCTCCGGCTCAACCGTATGAATGGACGATTCCCGTTCCGCCGTCCGGGAGCGACGATCAGAATCAATCGGGTGGACTTACTAGGCAGATTCGCGAGCGCAGAGCAATATACCGCGACGTTGTCGCCGCTCGTAGCCGGAGAGATGGCGCTGAACAGGACGCAGGCTCTGGGCGGGTTGCATCACGCCTCCCGAGAGGGCCTCGACGTTGATTTAAACGACGCGCCCGATTGGGAGTTGCGGCTCCAGCGGGGAACAAACGATCTGGAATCGGACGAGGTCGAAAACATATTTATCATTTGCTCTTACATGGTTGCTTTTTGAACTGCGGAATTCACCCGCGAGGCGCCACAGGCAGGGGCGGAAGCGGCTGCTAAATGAAAGGTTCTGTTGCAAAAAACGGGCGATTTGTGATCAAGACTGATAGACTTCCCCGCTTATCTCAGAGGTGTCAGAAATGACGCACATCAATCTCTATCCACGCCGGCAGTCTATCCATTGATTTGATCGATCTTGATTCATCATCGGTATAATTTATGGCTCAGTAAGGAGAGCATGTTATGCGTGGCCATATTGAAACTCGTGGCGAGGGTAAAAACCGTTCCTACAGGGTCAAAGTTTATCTTGGCCGTGATGCTAACGCCGGCAAGCAAAAATTTTTGACCCACACCATACACACAACCAAAAAGGACGCAGAAACGTGGCTTAATGCGAAACTACGCGAGATTGAACTGGGTGAATTTGTTGCGCCTACAACGACTACAGTAGGAGAATTACTTGACCTCTGGTTGGCCGGGAAACGTGGTGATATCGCGGATCGTACATACACTGATTACAAATATGCCATCGAAACATATATCCGTCCTCGCCTCGGATCCATACAGGCTAGCAACCTTTCATCAAAGCATCTGAAACTGCATTATGAATATCTACGTGACGAGTGCGGGTTGAGTAATCGGACTGTCCGTCACGTTCATATCCTGATCAAAGCCGCGCTGGGCGAAGCAGTGCGACATCGACAACTGGCCCGCAATCCGGCTGATGCAATCAAAACGCCTCGAAAGTCGCGTCAGATCACTATTCGATTTTTTAGGGAGAGCGAGGCGCAGGAATTTTGGAAAGCTTGCAAGGATGACAAACACGGCATTATTTTCGCGTTCGCACTGGAAACTGGCATGAGGCCGGAAGAGTATTTAGCGCTACAGTGGACCAATCTGGATTGGGTAAAAAATGAGATAGAGATCTCCCGCACCCTATATTGGCCGCGGTCTGGTGGTTATCAATTTATCGACCGTACTAAGAGCAAAAATTCTCGGCGAAAAATTTCAGTATCACCTGAGCTGATGAAACAATTGCGGGATCATCACGCCACACAGTTGACTTACAAATCGGCCATGAGCGCAAAAGGCAAATGGCAAGAACATAATCTGATTTTTGCCGGCGATACTGGCACTCCGTTTTTTCCCCATAACCTTGGGCGATATTTCAAACGCC
>DASUFM010001012.1:0-5372 GCA_036274535.1 Blastocatellia bacterium | reverse complement strand
TGCAATCCGAAGATCGCCGAAGGGCGCGGGTTTTCCAGGGCGTTCTCTTCGATCATAAACTGGGCGCCGCCGCGCTCGCCTGCCGGCGCGCCTTCTTCGGCGGGCTGGAAGATGAATTTTATCGTACCGTGAATCCGGTCGCGCATCTTAGAGAGCAGTTCCGCGACGCCGAGCTGAATCGTCATATGCGCGTCGTGGCCGCAGGCGTGTTTGACGCCGTCATTGCGAGACTTATACGGCGCATCGATTGTCTCCTGAATCGGCAGGGCATCCATATCGGTCCGAACGGCCACGACGCCGCCCGGCAATTTGCCTTTGAGCAACGCCACGACGCCGTGTTTGCCCACGCCCGTCCTGACTTCATCCATACCGAGCGCCCGCAATTTCTCGGCGACCACCCGCGAAGTGCGTTCCTCCCGGTTGGAGAGCTCGGGATTCATGTGAAAATCACGACGCTGTTCGACCAGTTTCGCGCGCATGCTTTCGGCGGCCTGGGCGATCTCTTCCTCGTGAGAATCAGCGGCGAGCGAGGGTGATTTCAAGGCGGCCGAACTGGTCAGTAAAAACATTAACAAGGACAGGGACAGTATTCGCCCGGGCATCAATTTCATTTGGTGTTCTCCGATACGCAAATTAGAGCTATTGAAATATACTGATGAAAGTAGGACAAATATGACAAATATGACAGATAAGGCAAGTCCTATTTATCCTATTTGTCCTATTTTCTTGAGATAGTGTTCTGCAATATGGCAATACCGAATCCTCAACCCAAAATCGAAACCACGCCGAACATCGCCGCCAAACGCGGCGAACGATATTTTCTGGAAGGCCCACAATCGCGCGGATCGGAAGCGATGACTATCTGGCGCGTCATGCGGGAGTTCTTTTACGGCTTCCGCAAACTGCACTTCATCGGTCCCTGTGTGACCGTCTTCGGCTCGGCGCGGTTCAAAGAAGATCACCAATACTACAAACTGGCGCGGGAGGTCGGCGCGGCGGTCTCAAACCTGGGATTCACCGTGATCACGGGCGGCGGCCCCGGCGTTATGGAAGCGGCCAACCGCGGAGCGAAAGACGTGGGCGGGAGGTCAATTGGCTGCAACATCATCCTCCCTTTCGAGCAGCGACCCAATCCATACCTCGACGCGATGCTCGAATTCCGCTATTTCTTTGTCCGGAAAGTCATGCTCGTCAAATACTCTTACGCCTTCGTCGTTTTGCCGGGCGGCGTCGGGACGATGGACGAATTGTTCGAGGCGCTGACGCTGATCCAGACACACAAAATCCTCGACTTTCCAGTCGTGCTCATGGGCAAAGACTATTATTCGCCGCTGATAACCTTTTTCGAAGACATGGCCCGGCAGGGAACGATCAGTGAATCCGACCTGCGCCTCTTTATGATCACCGATTCCGTGGACGAGGCGATGACCCATATCGAGCAGCACTCCATTCAGAAGTTCGGCCTGACACGCGCCAAAGCTCCAAAGCGACGCTGGTGGTTGGGCGAAACCAGACTTCCAAGCCAGCAGAGTTAAGAAGCCAGAGGATGGAAGATCGAAGATGGAAGATCGAAGATGGCGCTCCTCAATCCTCGATCCTCAATCCTCGATCCTCGATCCTCGATCCTCTGTCCCTCCTGATTCCGCAATAGCTTCCCAGCCCGAACCATTTTGAAATGCGATGGCGGTTATTAGCCACTATACGATAGCCGATCATTTCGAATAAGAGCAGGACCGGGAACGCATAGATCAGAAACACGGCCAATGACCATGGAAACCGCCACAAAAAGTAATTGACCGCGAACGCGCCCGCGTGAACGCGGCCTTTCCGTGTAATGACCTGTATGGCCCGCGAGCATTTTTCGTAATCGATCCCGTAGCGCATCAATTCGCTTTCGTCAAACGCCTGATAAGGCTCGACGATGAAATCGCGGCCGCCGTCCATCCGTTTCGCGACTTCGGCCGACCACGAGCAGACGCCGCAATCGCCGTCGAAGATCAGATAATCGCGGCCCGCTTCTATCTTCATATCTTCACTCCTTTTCGCACGACGACCGCGGAGCCGCCGGCGACAAAAGCCGAAGCCGGCTTCGCGCCCAGGCAATCGACGAACTGATGGCCGTAAACCCGCTTTACATCACACTCGAACGAGGCTTCACTCGTTCGCCACACGCGCCAGCGCGGATGTTCGACCTGATATTCGACGGAGCCGCCGTCGCGCTGCGCGGCGTAGCCCCAATAATGTTCCGTGATGAATTCCTCTTCCGAACCCTCGACGAGCGGTTGCGCGGCGCCTGCGGTCTTCGCGCGGACGTGATGCCATATGTCAAAATCGCGCCAGGAATATTCGACCGATCCGTTCGGCGCGATCGTTCCGTTGTCCAAATCCGTCCGATGGCGCATCGGACGCGCGGCGTAATTTTCGTTGTAAACGACGCGGGCCACGGTCGCGATCGCCCATCGTGGGACGATCTCCTTGATGAAGACAACGCCGCGCCTCCAGCCCTCTTCCGCGCGGCGGCGGACGTAAAAACGCAGGTTGATTTCTTCAAAATCCTGATGAAATGGAATCGGCAGACCGAGGACGCGCGTATTCAGAAAATGGAATCCGACGACGCTGACGAAATGACGATTATCCCAGGTGTCGAGTTCCACTCCGCGCGGAACGAACGGACGCAGCGCCGCCGGATCGATCTCATAATTGAGCATCGCCAGCCGCCGCCATTCCGCTCTTAGAAATTCTCCTGTTCTCATCTCGACTCTCCTTATGCGGAAAGCGTACCATTGCGCCTGCTTTTGAACCAGGCGGGCGCCTCAACTCTAACTTTCAGTCAAGCCGGGAGGCCGTTATGAAAAAAGGACTCATGCTGGCGCTGTTGCTGCCGGCGATGATTTCGGCGCAACAGGCGCAAAAAGTCGATCAGGTCGAGTTGCAGCCGCTCACGGCTCAGGTCAGGCGTCTGGTCGAAGCGATGGATTATCTGGGCTCGCCGATCAGCCAGACGGACAAAACGGCGCTGGAGAAGGCCGCCGATGAAACAGACGCGACTAAGGCGCGCCGAATCATTCAAGACGCGCTTGATAAATATTGCCTCTTCGACGTTCACATCAACCCGGAAAGCCGCGTGCGGGTTACGCAAGGCGCGGCCAGGCCGGAACTGGTCGAGAAGGGCTGGGGCGCGTTTCTAGTCAAGGTGCGCAACGAAGCCGGCGTGACCGCGCAACTCAAAGCCGAGAGTCCGAACGCCTTGCCGTTGTGGGCGCGCGGAGATAACGGATTCAGCATGAACCCACGCCCGCAACAGAAAATCACCCCGCGCGACGTGACGGATCGCTGGCTCGACATGGCGATGTTCGACAAACCCCCGCTCAAACCGGCGCTTTCAGGTTTGGAACTCGAATATCGCGTCATCCAGCTTTACAGCCGTGACGCGGGCAAGAGGGAGGCCAGAATCGGCTTCAACGTCGGCCAGGGGTCACAGGACATCGGTTTCCGCAACGACGTCGACATCCTCTTCAATTGCCGGCCTGCGGCCGACGTGACTCTGCGCGTGCTGGACGAATTCGGCAAACCTGCGACCGCTTCATTCGTAATTCGTGACGCCCAGGGCCGTGTCCATCCCCCGCGATATAAACGGCTCGCGCCCGACTTCGATTTCCATCCGCAGATATATCGCTCGGACGGAGAGCGGATCAGACTCCCGGCGGGCGAATATGAGGTCGAATACACACGTGGTCCGGAATATGTCGCCAGACGGCAGATGGTCAAAATCACCCCGGGCGAGTACCAGACACTCACATTTAAACTCGAACGATGGATTGACGCCGCAAAGCTCGGCTGGTATTCGGGCGACCACCACATTCACGCCGCCGGCTGCATGCATTATGAGAGCCCTACGCAAGGCGTCATGCCGGAGGCCATGATCCGCCATATTCTTGGCGAAGCGTTGAACGTCGGCAGCGTGCTCACCTGGGGGCCGTGTTATTACTATCAAAAACAGTTCTTCGAGGCCAAAGACAATCAACTCTCGACACGAGACAACCTGATGCGTTACGACCTGGAGGTTTCGGGCTTTCCTTCTTCACACTGCGGCCACCTCGTCCTGCTTCGGCTGAAAGACCAGGATTATCCCGGCGCGAAGGTTCTGGAAGACTGGCCGACGTGGGATTTGCCGATCCTGCAATGGGCGAAGCGCCAGGGCGCGGTCGTCGGCTTCGCGCATTCGGGCTGGGGCCTGGAGTCGAAGAGCGACGCCTTGCCAAATTACGATCTGCCGCGATTCGACGGCATCGGCGCGAACGAATACATAGTCGACGTGACGCACGACGCGGTTGATTTCATCTCGACCGTCGACACGCCCGCGCCCTGGGAACTGAACGTCTGGTACCACACGCTCAACGCCGGCTTCCGCGCGCGCATCAGCGGCGAGACTGACTTCCCCTGCATCTACGGCGAGCGGGTCGGGCTGGGACGCAGCTACGTCAAACTCGACGGCAAGCTCGATTACGATTCATGGACTGAAGGCGTGCGCGAAGGGCGCGCTTACGTTTCGGACGGCAAGAGCCATCTGATGGATTTTCGAGTCGACGGCTTGCCCGTCGGGACGCGGGGCAGCGAAGTGAAGTTGGACAAGCCGGGGGGCGTGCGCGTAACGGCGCGTGTAGCCGCGCGCCTGGACGAACAGATGAACGACGCAATCAGCAAGTCGCGTCACGACCAGAAGCCGTACTGGGACCTGGAACGCGCCCGCATTCGAGGAACACGCGAAGTCCCGGTCGAATTGATCGTCAACGGATCGCCGGTGGATAAAAAGAAGATCGTCGCCGACGGCGCGCCGCGCGACATAACGTTCGACGTCGAGGTCGAACGCAGCAGTTGGGTCGCGCTGCGCATCCTGGCTTCGTCACACACTAATCCGATCTTCGTCATCGTCGGCGACAAGCCGATCCGCGCCTCCCGGCGCAGCGCCGAATGGTGCCTGAAAGCCGTCGATCAATGCTGGAGCCAGAAAGCCCCGAAGATTTCCGCCAAAGAGCGCGACGAGGCCGCGAAGGCTTACGAATACGCGCGACAGGTTTATCGCCGCATCCTTGCGGAGTGCGAGGTTGATTAATTTTCCATGTTTTCCGACGATTGAATGAGAGCGTATGGAGTACCGGCTTTAGCCCAATGAGATTAAGTTAGCGAATAGTGGGCGTAAATCGTAACGGCGGAGCCTTTGGAGTGCGGTTGCTTGGAACCGCTTTGGTAGTCATCCTGGATCCCACACACTTCGGGGACGAAAGACCCGGTGGGTTCTCTCTGATCATTGTTGAAAAATCGAAGTTGACTACCAAAGCGGTCCCGAACGCCCGCACTCCAAAGGCTGTCGC
>DASUFM010001011.1:0-3723 GCA_036274535.1 Blastocatellia bacterium | reverse complement strand
CATCGCTTTGATCACGAGCGAGGGCGGGGAAAACCCGCCCCTACAGTTCATTCAGTTTAGGTTTTGCCGCGTTGATTCGGATTTCGCCGCGTTCAGCGGGTTTTCATAGCCGTCGCGCCGCCACACCCGTATCTTTCTACGACTCAATTGACGACATAGTTCAACCGAGAAGAGAAGGAGGGAGCATGATAAATCCGTTGCGCGTTTTACTGGCGCTGATTTTACTTCTGCCGCTCGCCGTGATCGGGGCCGCGCAGTCGCGCGCCGATTCGGCCCAATCATACGTCGCCCGCGGCTCGGCATGGTTCAAGAAGGGAGAGGTCGAGCGCGCGATCAATGATTACAGCCTGGCGCTCGCATTCGATCCCCGCTCAGTGGCGGCCCGGCTCAATCGCGCCATCGCGCGGGCTCGGAAGGGAGATCAGGAAGGCGCGATTGATGATTGCGCGAAGGTTCTGGAACTCGATCCGAGGCTGAGCGAAGCCTGGAATGAAATGGGGAATCTGTTGGCGGAAAAAGGCGATTTGAAGGGCGCCATAGCCGCGTTCGACCGGGCCATCGAGCTTGACCAGGACCGAGCCGCTTACTTCAACAATCGCGGCAGAGCGTTTCTTGCGAACGGCGACCTGCAAAGAGCCGCGGGCGATCTGGAGCGCGCCTTGACGCTGGATCCGAAACTCGCCGAAGCCTGGGCGCATCGCGGGATCATACGGGCGGACCAACAGGATTATGCGCGGGCCATTGCGGATTTCGATCGGGCTCTCAAATTGAATCCGCGCCTCGCCAATACCTGGGCCAATCGCGGGCTGGCGTTGATGATGCAAGGCCGGATCGAAGAAGCGAAACAGAGCCTCGGCCGATACAGAGAACTCGGAGGAAAGGGCAATCCCGCCGCCGAGGAACTGTTGCGGGAACTTCGCAGGCGCGGCCAATAAGATGAAGGCTGCGTTCTTCAAATGCGCTTTCATAGAAGATGAGCGCAATGTTTATAACCGCCAGACGGAAAAATGTGGGAAAGGAAAATAGGATGCGCAAAAGTATGGTTTTATTTTCTTTTCCCGCATTTTTCCGTCTGGCGGAATCTATGGCTTATGGATATGCAATCCGTACTCGAGGCTTTCGACGATCGCCTGCCAGGTGGCTGCGATGATGTTTTCGCCCACGCCTACGGTGTTCCACGAGCGTTGGCCGTCGCTGGTTTCGACGTGAACCCTGGTCTTGGCGGCCGTGGCGTTCTCTCCGTCCAGGATGCGAACCTTGAAGTCAATCAGGCGCCACCGGGCGATTTGCGGGTAATGCTGCGCCAGCGCTTTGCGCAGCGCCTGATCCAGCGCGTGCGCGGGGCCGACGCCCAGACTGGCCGTGTGCATCTCTTCTCCGGCGATATTCACACGGACGACCGCTTCGGGGGCCCCCGTTGAGCCTATCCAGACGCGGTATTCGACCGGATCGAAGAAGTTGTCGCGGCGGCCGAGCGCGCTCCAGGCAAGCAGCCGGAACGAAGCCTCGGCGTCCTCGAAGGAATAGCCTTCGTGTTCCAGCGATTTCAACTGCGTGAGCAGCCGGCGCGCCGCCTCGGGGTTTTTGTTGAACTCCTCGCTCAGGTCGTCGGCTTTGAACCGTATGTTGCTGACGCCGGATTGATCGCTGATCAGGACGCGGGTTTCGTTGCCGACGTCTTCAGGGTGGATGTGTTCGTAGGTCTCCTTCGCGCGCGCCACGGCCGAAACATGGATGCCGCCTTTGTGCGCGAATGCGCTGCGGCCGACGAAGGCCGCGCGGTCGTTCGGCACCAGATTCGCCACTTCATTTATGTATCGGCTGACGCCGGTGAGCAGCTTCAGTTTGCCGTCCGGCAGGCAGCGGCGATTCATCTTCAATTCCAGATTCGGGATCACAGAGCAGAGGTTGGCGTTCCCGCACCGCTCGCCGTAGCCGTTGAATACGCCCTGCACGTGCGTCGCGCCCGCCTCGACCGCCGCGAGCGAATTCGCGACGGCCAGTTCGCTGTCATTGTGGCAATGGATGCCCAGCCTGGCGTTCGGGAATCTGGCGCGGACCAGCGCCACAGTCTCGGCGACCTGTTCGGGCAGGCTGCCGCCGTTCGTGTCGCACAGGATGATCGTTTCGGCGCCCGCCTGGATCGCGGCGTTCAGCGTATCCAGCGCGTATTCCGAATTGGCGCGGAAGCCGTCGAAGAAGTGTTCGGCGTCATACAGCGCACGCCGCCCGCATTGTTTCAGATGGCTGATGGTGTCAGCGATCATTCGCAGGTTCTCTTCGAGCGTGGTTTTGAGCGCGATGTCGACGTGAAAATCCCATGATTTACCGAAGATCGTTACGACCGGCGTTTCGGCCGCGAGCAGTCCCTGGACGACGGCGTCGTCAGCGGCGAGCGCGTTCGCGCGCCGGGTGCTGCCGAACGCGGCGAGCGCCGCGGTGTTCAACCGCAGCGACTTCGCCCGCTCGAAAAACTCCACGTCCTTGGGATTCGCGCCGGGCCAGCCGCCCTCGATAAAAGTGACGCCGATCTCGTCGAGAGCGCGCGCGATCTTGACCTTGTCCTCGACCGAATAGGCCAGCCCTTCTCCCTGCGCGCCGTCGCGCAGCGTCGTGTCGTAAATTTCTACAGCAGCTTGTTTCATTTTAGTTTTTCGCTTTATCCACGATCTTGTTCGCCGCAAGCCACGGCATCAACCCGCGAAGTCGCGAGCCGACGTCTTCGATCTGGTGTTTCTTTTCGGTCTCCACGAGGCGGGTGAAATTTGGCTTGCCGGATTCGGCTTCGGCCATCCACTCGTCGGCGAACTGCCCCGATTGAATCTCGGCGAGAATTTCACGCATCCTCTGTTTGACCTCCGGCCCTATGACCCGTTTCCCTCGCGTCAGGTCGCCGTATTCGGCGGTGTTCGAGATCGAATAACGCATATTAGCGATGCCGCCTTCGTAAAGCAGGTCTACGATCAGCTTCATTTCGTGCAGGCATTCGAAGTAGGCCATCTCCGGCGCGTAGCCCGCTTCAACCAGGGTCTCGAATCCGGCCTGGATCAGCGCGGTCAATCCTCCGCAAAGCACCGATTGCTCGCCGAAGAGATCGGTCTCGGTCTCCTCTTTGAAGGTCGTTTCGATGACGCCGGCGCGCGTCCCGCCGATCGCCCGCGCATAGGCCAGGCCGACCTGCCTGGTGTCGCCGCTCGGGTCCTGCGCGATGGCCAGCAGGCAGGGCACTCCCGCGCCGCGCTCGTATTCGCGGCGAACCAGATGGCCGGGGCCTTTCGGCGCGACCATGAACACGTTGACCTCAGCCGGCGGAACGATCTTTTTAAAGTGAATCGAAAATCCGTGCGCGACGGCCAGATACTTGCCGGGTTTGAGATGCGGCTCGATCTCGCGTTTATAGATGCCCGGAGTCAATTCGTCCGGCGTCAGCATCATTATAATGTCGGCGCGCTCGGCGGCGTCCGCCACTGGCAGGACTTCGAGCCCGGCCGATTGAGCCTTGGCGACCGATGGGCTGTCGGGGCGCAGCCCTACGATCACGTCGCACCCGCTGTCTTTCAGGTTGTTCGAATGGCCGAAGCCCTGCGAGCCGTAACCGATTACCGCGATGCGTTTGCCCGCAAGCGCCTTCGGATCGGCGTCCTTGTCGTAGTAGATGTTCATTGAAAAAATAGCTCCTTAAATTTCATTCAGCGTCCGAGTCAGTACCGCGAGCGGTAGCGA
>DASUFM010001010.1:0-7017 GCA_036274535.1 Blastocatellia bacterium | reverse complement strand
CTGTTGGAAGCTTAATAACAAACCGGTCATCCATTGCGCCACCAGCAAGCCGCCGCCGCCGCCCAGCGCCGCCAGGATCACGCTTTCTGTCAGCAACTGCCGAACGATGCGCCATCGGCCGGCGCCGATCGCCAGTCGAACGGCGATCTCCCTGCGGCGCGCGGAGGCGCGAGCCAGCAGCAGATTGGCGACGTTCGCGCATGCGATCAACAAGACAAAGCCGACCACGCCCATCAAGAGTTTTAACGGCAGCGCCAGATCGCTGACCCGATCCGTGTGCCCACGGCTGCCGTCCTGCAGGAAAATCTTGACCGGATCGCCGGATTTGCCTTCGGTCTCGCCAGGAAAGGCTTTTGCGGCGTCTTCGACCGGAGTCGCCAATACAGATTGCGCCTGCTTGCGACTGACATTCGGGTTGAGTCTGCCGATCAACAGCAACCAGCCGGCGTTACGGTTATTGAGCATCTCCGGCGCCGCATGAGCCATGATCGGAACGTAAACATCATTCGTCGTGCCTCGCGTCGTTCCCGTGAACTCCGATGGAGCGACGCCGATCACAGTGTAGCGGCGCCCGTCCAAACTGATAGCTTTGCCGATCAACGCCGGATCGGCGCCGAAACGCCGCCGCCACAAACCGTGGCTGATGACAATGACCTGACTCGTTCCGGGCGCGCGGTCTTCTTCCGCCAGAAAAAAACGTCCTAGCGCGGGCCGCACGCCGAGCACCGCGAAGTAATTGCCCGAGACGATCTGCCCGATCACGCGTTCGGTCACGCTCCCGTCGCTCAGGCTAAAGGGTTGTTGATGGTAAGCGATTACCCCTGACAGCGCGTCAAATCGGTCGCGCAACTCTGCGTACAGAGGGTATGAGAAGGCCCCGGGCGTTCCGGCCGCGTCTTCGACAAAAGTGACGAGTTGATCCGGCTTCTCGACCGGCAGCGGATGAATCAATACCTTGTCCAAAATAGTGAAGATCGCCGTGTTCGCGCCGATCCCGAGCGCCAGCGTGAGGACGGCGATCGTCGTGAAGCCGGGGTTCTTCATCAGCATCCGCGCGCCATAACGCAGGTCCTGCCATAAGATTTCGATCGACCTGAGTCCCCAAATCGAGCGGCTGTCTTCCTTCGCAATTGCGACGCTCCCGAACGAGCGCCGCGCGGCCAGTCGCGCATCCTCGGGCGACATTCCGTCCGCGACGTTCTGCTCGACCTCCATCTCCAGGTGAGCCCGAATCTCTTCGTCCAACTCCTGATCGGCCCTGCGGCGATGAATGAGACGGCGAATAATGAAAGTCAGTTCCTGCCATAAACGCATATCAAGCCTTCTCTCCGGCCGGCTTCATAATCCGGGCGATGGCCGCGTTCAACCGCTCCCACTTCGAAGCTTCATCGAGAACTTGTTTCTTCCCGGCTTTAGTGCGGCTATTCTTTTCAGCCTGGTTTTCTTTCGACATGGCGCCTCCAGTAGATCTTCGATCGGAGTATCCGGCCACTCAGGTAGAATGTCAACGGGAAATTAGGTAGGAGTTCGACCAGAGAGATTTTTTTTTCAGATTGAGGATTGCGTTTTGCCACAGAGACACAGAGACACAGAGGGATATAGAAATGAGAGCGTATTTTCTCTCTATCTCTCCGTCCCTCTTTCTCTTTGTTCCTCTGTGTCTCTGTGTCTCTGTGGCAATCTATTCGGAGCGGAGGGCGATCATCGGATCGACTTTGGTGGCGCGTCTTGCGGGAACGAGCGCGGCCAGCAAGGCGACTGTGATCAGCAGGGCGGCGACGAGGCCGAAGGCGACCGGATCGGTCGCGCTCACATTGAAAAGCAGATGGGCGATCAGCCTGGTCAGCGCCAGCGCGCCGGCGAGACCTATGGCCACTCCGAGCAACACGAACCTCATCCCCTGCCCAACGATCAGGCGCAGCACGTCGCCTGCCTGCGCCCCGAGCGCGATTCGAACGCCGATCTCGGAGACGCGCTGGCTCACAGAGTATGCGGTCACGCCGTAGACGCCCAGCGCGGCCAGCAGCAGCGCCGCGAAGGCGAAGGAGCCGAAGAGAGAGAGTGAGAAGCGGCGCTGGTCCAGGGAAGAGGAAAAGATTTGATCGAGCGTGCGGAAATTGACTGGCGTGTCGCGATCGAGCGATTGGGCGATATTGCGCAGCGCCGGAATCAGCGCTTGGGGGTCGGACTGCGCGCGGACCACGACGGAGAAGTTCCATGCCTGGCGCGGACGCTGCAGATAATGAACATAGACGGTCGCCTCGATCTTCTCGTCCAGTCCGAATTCGCGCACGTCACCGACCACGCCGACGATGCGCAACAGTCGCAGGTCGCCGTCCATATTGCCGTACTGAATCGAATGGCCGATGGGATCTTCGTTCGGGAAATGGCGCGCGGCGAGCGTCTCGCTGATCAGGGCGACCTGTTGCGTGTTCGGGCCGTCAGTCTGATCGAAAAGTCGCCCGCGCAACAGCCGTATGCCCATGGCGTCGAAATAGTCCGGACTGGCGACGCGAAATTCGCCGTAGCCTTTCAGCGCCACATTGTCATCGATCAGGAACCCGCCGTTGGCCGCCCCGCCCGCCATCGGCAGGCCGTTGACTCCGCCGACAGCCGTGACGCCGGGCAGCGCGTCCGCTCGCTCTATCATTTGTTGATAAAAGCCCGCCCGGCGTTGAGCCGAGTCCCGGGCTTCGGATGCTGGCGGCGTCATCTCTATGGCTATGGCGCTCTCGGTTCTGAACCCGGGATCGACCTGCAGGAGTTTGAAAAAGCTCCTGACCAGCAGGCCCGCGCCGGCCAGCAAAACCAGCGTCAGGGCGACCTGCGCAGTCACCAGCGCTCCGCGCAGCCGGTGGCTCGCGGCGCTCGCCGATTGCGCGCGGCCGCCGTCTTTCAACCGCTCGCTCAGATCGCTCCCGCCGAAACGAACGACCGGCAGCAGGCCGAGCGCGACCGCCACCAGCGATGAAAGAGCGAGTGTAAAAATCAGCGCGCGGACATCGACACTGATTTCATCGGCGCGCGGCAATTTCCCATGATTCATATTGATCAATGCGTCCACGCCCCAGAACGCGATCAATACGCCCAGACTTCCGGCGAGCAGGGCCAGCGCCAGGTTTTCAATTATGAGCTGCCGCGCCAGCCGCCAGCGAGTCGCGCCCAGAGCCGCGCGCACGCTGAATTCGCGTTGTCGCGCCGTCGCCTGCGCCAGGACCAGATTGGCGACATTGGCGCAGGCGACCAGCAGCAGAAACGCCACCGCCGCGGCCATCACCAGCAAACTCTGTCTGACGTCGCCGACCATCTTCTCCCGCAGCGGCGTCGCGGACATATCGACCAGATCGATATCCGCGCTGTTCTCCCGTCTGATTTGTTTGCCTATGGCGCTCAGTTCGGCGCGCGCCTGATCTAACGAAACGCCGTCGCGCAATCGCGCGATCACGCGGCGGCCGTGCGCAGAGCGCGAGGTCGAGGCCGCGTCGTCTATCTCTATCGGCAGCCAGACATCCACTTTGTCAGGGAAGTTGAAACCCCGCGGCATTACGCCGACGACTGTGTAGTTGACGCCGTCGATGCGAAGCGGCGTCGCCGCCAGATCCGCCCGCCCGCCGAGCATCCGCCGCCAATAGCCGTAGCTCACCACCGCGACCGGATTGCCGCCTGGCCTGGACTCTTCCGCCATGAAACCGCGCCCGATTTCGGGCTGCGCTCCCAGCGCCTTGAAGAAATCCTTTGAGACGTAAGTCCCCAGCGCGCGCAACGGTTCGCTGCCACCCAGGATCGTGAGCGAGCCTGTTGTGTATTCCGCCGCCGAATCGAGCGTCCGATTGCGCTCTCGCAAATCCACAAAATTCGGATGCGCGAACGTCATCGGCCGGCCCTTCGCATTGACCTCGCTGACGCTAATGATCCGCTCCGCCCGCGGAAACGGGAGCGACCGCCACAACACCGCGTCAACGACGCTGAATATGGCCGTACAGGCGCCGATGCCTAGCGCCAGCGACAAGATCGCCACCGCCGCATAGGCGGGCCGCGCCCATATGATTCGCAGCGCATATTTGAGATCGCGCCAAATCATTTTAGAAACCCTCCTCGGAAAATCTGTTCGTAGTTCCGCCTTCAGGCGGAAGCCTGGGGTAAAGATCAATTCCGTGAATCCAAACTATTCCGCCTGAAGGCGGGACTACGAACTTTTCATTGTTTCAGGGAGTCGCAACGCGACATGAAGGCTCCTCGGAAAATCAGTTCGTAGCGTAGCGATATGTCGAACTCTTTTTGTTTTATTCGATGCGCAGCGCAACCAACGGGTCCACTTTCGTCGCCCGCCGGGCCGGAACCCAGCAGGCCAGCAGGACGACGATGACGATCAACAGCGGGATCAGGCCGAAGATCATTGGATCAGTCGGGCTAACGCCGAACAGCAGGACCGACATCAATCGGGTCAGACCGAAGGCGACGGCCAGCCCCGCCGCCACGCCAATCAGCGCCAGCCGCATCCCGCCGCCGACCACCAGCCGCAGCACGTCGCCCCGCGCGGCGCCCAACGCCATCCGAATGCCGATCTCAGGCGTGCGCTGAGTGACCGCATAGCTCAACACGCCGTAGATGCCGACCGCCGCCAGCGACATCGCCACGGCCGCGAAGACGCCGAGCAGCAGCGTGGAAAAACGCTGTTGCTCGGTGGTAGTCGAAAGAATCCGGTCGAGCGTTCTGATGTTGGCGATGGGTTGTTCTTTATCAAGTTCCAGAACGGCGTTGCGGATCGCCGCGGTCAGCTTAGTCGGGTCTCCCGATGCGCGCGCCACCAGGGTCATGTAAGGATAAGTCTGTTGCGTGTAAGGTTCGTAAGTCTGCATAGGCGTCGCCTGATCCAGGCCGTACTGTTTCACGTCACCGACGACGCCGACGATCTCATACCAGTCAGGATTGGCTTCTCCGCCGTCAAATGTGATGCGCTTGCCTATGGGGTCTTCATCGGGGAATATTTTCTTAGCCATCGTCTCGTTGATCACGGCTACGTGCGGCGACTCTTTGACGTCGCGTTCGCTGATCAGCCTGCCCCTGAGCAACCGGATGCCCATCGCTTTGAAGTAATCGGCGCTCACCGAGTAATAGTTCGTGCTCTGGCTCGCGCCAGGAGGCAGAGGGGGCCGGCCCTGTACCACGAAAGCCAGCACAGTATCTCCGGCCATGGGCAATGGATTGGTCGCGCCCGCCGCCTGTACGCCCGGCAAGGCTCTGACTTTTTCGAGCAGCTGTTGGAAGAAAGCGATCTGTTGAGGCTCTTCAGGGTATTTCGAGCGCGGCAGCGACACCGACAGAGTCAGCGTGTCATCAGGATTAAAACCGGGATCGACCCGCTGCAATCGCCAGAAGCTTTTGATCAGCAATCCGGAGCCGACCAGCAAAACCAGCGCCGATGCGACTTCCAGCACGACCAGCGCGCTGCGAACAAGTTGTCGCCGGCGGCCTTCGGTCGAACCGCGCCCTGTCTCATTCATGGTTTCGTTCAGGTTCGGCCTCGAGGATTGCAGCGCGGGAACAAGCCCGAAAATCAATCCCGTCAGCAATGTGACGGCGGCGGTGAAAGCCAGCGCGCGGCCGTCGAGCGAAACATCGCTCATGCGCGGCAGGCTTTGCGGCGCCAGTTTCAGCAATAAATCCATTCCCCATTTGGCCAGCGCCAATCCGGCCGCGCCGCCCAGGAGCGCGAGCAGCGCGCTTTCGGTCAGCAACTGGCGGATAATCCGCGCCCGGCCCGCGCCGAGCGCGGTGCGGATGGCAATCTCTTTTTGCCGCCCGGCGGCGCGCGCCAATAACAGGTTCGCCACGTTGGCGCAGGCAATCAACAGCACGAAAGCGACCGCGCATAGCAGGACGACTAAGGCCGGTTTGATGTCTCTGACAATATAATCAAGCAGCGGCATGAGTTTCACGCTCCACCCCGTATTGGCGTCGGGATATTGCGCGGCCAGCCTCCCGGCGATGGCGACCATCTCCGCGCGCGCTTGATTCTCCGTAACGCCGGGCTTGAGTCGCCCGATAGCGCTTAGCCAATGCCCGCCGTGAATCTGGGCTTCCCGCGCGGTGAAGGCCATCGGCGTCCACAAGTCGAGATCAGGCCCGCCGAAGCGAAATGTCGCGGGCATCACCCCAATCACGGTATAGCTCTGGCCGCTGAGTGTGAGCGTCTGATTGAGGATTTTTGGATCGCCGCCAAACCGCCGCTGCCACAACCCATTACTCAGGATCACTACGTTGTTGTGTCCCGGCTGATCTTCTTCCGGCAAAAAGTCCCGGCCCAATTGCGGCTGCGCGCCGAGCATTGCGAAAAAACCGTCGGTGACTTTCATTCCCCGTATTTGTTCCGGGTCGCCCGTCCCGACCATGTTAAAAGACACGCCGTTGTAAGCTACCAGTCGCTCGAAGACCGTGTTCTGATTCCGCCAGTCCAGGAAATTGCCCGGCGAAACGGAGAACTCCGGGAATTGCGGCAGCCTCGTTTCGCGGATCAGCATCAGTCTATCCGGGTCTTTGAAAGGCAGAGGGCGCAACAGCACGGCGTTGACCACGCTGAAAATCGCCGCATTGGCCCCAATGCCCAGCGCCAGGGTGATAACAGCAATCAACGTGAAGCCCGGTTTCTTTAACAACATTCGCGCGCCATAGCGCATATCTTGCCATAATGTACGCATAATTTCTCTGGATAGCAGGTATGATTCACAGGAGGCCCAAAACCACCGCAGGTCCCATCCCATCTACAATCGTGTTTAAATATCCAAACGGCGTGCCATTGCGACTGCGGCGCTAAGTATTGAGATCAGGCGGGTTGAGAGTACATGGCATGTCCAGACGTCGCGTTGACTGTACGCTTCTGGGAAAGGCTAATCCCAAAATCGCCCAGAATCGCATAAGCGTGTCGCTCCTGCATTCGGCCTCTCATATACTCCGCGCCATTAATCAGCGCTGCGCGGGGTAACGAGCATCCCGAGTCAGTACCGCGAGCGGTAGCGA
>DASUFM010001009.1:0-6810 GCA_036274535.1 Blastocatellia bacterium | reverse complement strand
TATCTTCACTTCATCGCCCATCACCGCAGTCAGTTTATCGCCGGTCTCCATGATGAAGGCGAATCCGGTCGGATCGCAGAGCCAGTCGTGAGCGACATATACGCGTGATTGGCGGAGCGTTTGCCGGACGGAATTCTCGTTCAAATCGCGCATCAGGAAATGTGTTGTGATGTATCGCATGCTCCGCTCGTAAGGATCGAAGTCCAGCTTCGCGATCACGCCGCCGGCCGGTACGTTCTTAAGCATTTCGGCGATTTGAGGCGCCTGTTCGGTCGTGATTTTGCGCGCCGGGTCGCCGACGGCGTTGATCAGTATCCCGTCCGGAGGCGCGGCTTTGATAGTGAAGACCTGATTGTGATGGCAATCGTTGGCCGCGACTCCGGTCGCCCTTTGCCGCAACAGGTCGCGATCCCATCTGGTGACGATCTGGTCCAGATAATCCTGCGAAGCGCCGAAGACCTCCATGGGATATTCGGCCAACGCGCTTTCGAGCTGTTTCAATCGGTCCGGGTCGATTAACGAAGCGCGCAGCCACTTCACGAACTCTTCTTCGTCCGCGAAATCCGTATGATGGTTGTATATCTCCATGCCTTCGATCTCGCCCATCGGCCAGGCGAGCTTCTCTTCGACATGCGAGAGGAATAGAAGGCTGCCGGCGCCCTTCGCCACCTTGACGAATTCCTCGCGGGCGTCGAACTTTTTGTCGATGTATGCGTTGATCATCGAGCGAAGCGGGAAGACTATGTAGCCCTCGCTCTCGGCGCCGGGAACGAAGAGCACGCCCTCCATCATCCCGCGGGTATCGGCGTTGACAAAATCGTTCGGCGGGCGGACATGGTCGCTCAGCATCACGATCTGTACGCCGGCCGACCTCGCTGCCAGCAGCATCTCACTCCGCGTTCCGCCGGTGTGATTCGAATCTTCGACGTGCGCATGCATGACGCCGCGGAAATCGGTGTAGCCTGTCGCCAGCATAACTGAATGTCGCGCCCTCTTGTAGCGCAACCGGTCTTCGCTCACGGCGCGCAGTCGCTCCGGCTGCAGCCGCTCGATCGTGGTGTATTTGCGTCCCGGCTTCGGCGGGGGCGGCGAAGGTTTGAAGCCGTATGCGGAGAATGAATCACTGAGCGCCAATGCGATAATGGACGCCAAAAGAAAGAATCGGTCTCTCATCAAGCCTCTTGCGAATTTGGAATTTCGGGGACCCCTTTATTACTGAAGTCTAAATCAGAATGCGAAACTTTGGAACAGCTATACGGCGAAGATTAGCGCGAAAGCGCCACAGAATTTTTTTTCTGTTTTTGACTGATTGGCCGGAAAGCTATAGACGCTGGACCATCGAGCAGTGCATAATCGCCGGGCTTATTCAAGCTGAAACTTTCTAACTGATTCATTAAAAAGGGGTTCCATAGCCGGCGCGAGCGTCTCTAGTGTTTGGCTATGGGCAATCGTCGCGGCGTTCAGGCCGACGGCAACAGGCGGTTCTTTTGGTGTGGGGCGAAAACTGATTGTATGAAGCCAAACCTTTTGAACGAATCGGCGACCAGTGAAGCAACGGGCGAGGTGATGACTCCCGCGAAAATACAAGTCGCGGCGACAGCCTTCCTGAGTCTGTTTTCGCTTGTCGGCCTGTCGTTTTACGGTCTGCCGTTCTTCTACGATTTCATGGTGAAGGATCTGGCGTTCTTCGAAGGCTCTCGCGCGGTTGTGACCTCCGGAAACGCCGTGGGAAAGATCGTAATCGGGCCGCTGTTCGGATTTTTGGCGGGATGGATAATCGACCGCTTCGGACCGCGACGGTTGATGATGGCCGGGATTTTGATGGGCGGTCTTGCGCTTGTCGGATTGAGCCAGACGACCGCGCTCTGGATGTTCTATTTCTTCTATCTCTTCAACGCGCTCGGTTACGTGTGCGGCGGGCCGCTGCCCAACCAGGTGTTGCTTTCGCGGTGGTTCGACAAGGCGCGCGGCAGGGCGATGGGACTGGCTTACATCGGCATCGGCGTCGGAGGAATGGTCGTGCCGCAGCTGGCGCGATGGCTGAACGGCTATTTCGGCTGGCATCGGGCCTTGATGACGCTTGGCGTACTGATGATCGTCATCGCGCTGCCGATGGTCTGGTTTGTCAAGGAGCAACCCGAAAATTACGCCGCCCATAAGGTTGAGCCGATGCCGATCGGCGACATCCTCCGGACGCCTGCTTTTTACCTGCTGGCCATCGGCAGCATGTGCTCGATCGGCGCGGTCGGCGGCACGAACCAGCACCTCAAGCTCTTCATGGGCCTGGACCTGAAATACTCCCAGCAGACGGCGGCGAACGTGATCTCGCTGGTCCTGGCGTCGAGCATCGCCGGGCGTTTGTTGATGGGATGGCTGGCCGACCGGCTTCCGAAAAAGTATGTGATGCTGTTGATCTACACGCTGGTCTCGGCGGCGATCCCTCTTCTATATTTAGTCTCCGCGCCGGGCGTGATTTACGTCTTCGCTGTAGTATTCGGCATAGCGTTCGGCGGCGATTACATGATCATTCCGCTGATGGCCGCCGAGTTGTTCGGCCTGAAAATGATGGGGCGCGTGATGGGAATCATCCTGACGGCCGACGGCGTGGCCGAAGCCCTGGCCCCGATGCTGGTCGGCTATCTACACGACCAGAGCAAAAATTACGCGCATGGATTCGCCGCACTGATTGGATTGGCGGCGCTCGGCGCGATCGCGATTGCATTGCTTCCCCGAAAAAACGTCTCTCCCCTGAAACCATAATTAGAGCTTATGGGACCTATAAGCCCTGTAAGTCTTTGCTGAGGAGATCACATGAAACTTTTTCTGCTTTTATTGATGGCGCCGTTCTTCGTCATGACCAATCAGGAGGCCGCCGTCAATTCGGGAGTCGCCAAAGGCTCGCTCCGGGTGAACGACAAGAACATAACGCTCCGCTACGTCTACGCTCATTTGCACGACAACGCCGAGGGGTTGATCGATGACACCGAGAAATTTCGCGTGCTGTTAACTGACAGGGAAGTCCCGCCCAACGCGCTGGACGGACTCGCATTTTTGCCGGTGATGGATCTGGCGAGACAAGGGCAGGTGCAGGGATTGATGTTTGAAATGGACCCCGAGGACCCGAACAATGTAGTGATGACGCTTTTACAGCCGCCGTCAGGGCAGGGACGCTTTCTGATCAGGCAGTCGATCAATGTCAGCGGTAGGGAAGACTTCTTCAAAAGCTGGAAACTGGCGGACAATCGAGTGGCCGGCGCCATCGAGCGGAAAGAAGAACGCGAACCGGGGCTGGGTGATTTTCCGGCGATCAGTTATTCCGTCCAGTTCGACGCCCCGGTATTCAATGAACCGAAAGTCACCGCCGATTTAAAAGGCAAGGCGGCGAAGGAAAGTCCTCAGGCTCGCCTGCTGTTTGCGAAGGCCGACGCTCTGGCCAAGGGCGATTTCGCGGCGGCCCAGAAGGTCTGCACTGATCGCGCCAACCGCTGGAACCGGTCCTTCCTCGCCGGAGCGAAAGCGGATTCGCTATCCAAACAAGCCGACGAGATGAAAAAATCACTCCAGAAAATTCAACGCGTGGTGGAGCGCGGCGACCGCTCCGTCGTGATCCTTCCCAACAAGCATTGGTTTAGCTTTGTACGGGAAGGCGGAGAATGGAAGTCGGACGATTGAGGAGGATGATCTCATCCCCCTCAT
Source organism: Blastocatellia bacterium (assembly GCA_036274535.1). Lineage (GTDB taxonomy): Bacteria > Acidobacteriota > Blastocatellia > RBC074 > RBC074 > JAJVID01. Next base: position 3,114 of record DASUFM010001009.1, on the reverse strand, counting down.
CCCCCTCACTTATTCCTTTGCCGGGCAATCACTCGAAAATTCCTGTGATCGTCCTATAAGCCCTGTTCTTCACGTGGAATTTGCCTGCCGACCAGCGCGTCATAAATCAGCGCGCCCAATGGTCCGCCGATCAGCGGTCCGACAATCGGGACCCAGAAATAGAAATTATTCGCGCGAAAGACATCGAATCCCCATCCCGCGATGGCGGTGAAGAGGCGCGGGCCAAGGTCGCGCGCCGGATTGATGGCGTAACCGGCGTTCAATCCGTAAGCCATTCCGATCACCATTACCAGAAATCCGACGACGATCGGCCCCAGCGGGCCCGCCGCGTTGTTGCGCGTGTCCCCTATGGCTCTAATGACCAGCAGCAGCAAAGCCGTGCCGACGATCTGGTCGATCAGCGCGCCTGTGGTCGAAAGATAAGGTTGCGGATAAGTGGCGAAGATGCCGGCGGTTCCTTTTTCGCCCGCGATCATTCGCGTCCCGCTGTCGAAATTGTCGAAGGCCGCGCGGTAAACCAAAAAGGCTATCGCCGCGCCGGTGAACGCTCCGGCGGTTTGCGCCAGGGCGTAAGGCAGGAATTTCGACCAGGGAATGTCGCGGCGAAAAGCCAGAGTGAAGGTCACCGCCGGATTGAGGTGCGCGCCTGTCACGCCGCCCGCCACATAAATGCCCATTGTTACGGCGAAGCCCCAGGCGAGGTTGATCGATAGATATTCGCCATTCTGCTTATTGCTCAAAACGACCTGCGCGACGACGCCCGCGCCGAAGGCGATCAGGACAAGAGTGCCGAGGAACTCCGCATAGAGTTCTCGTTTCAGAGAGTTTCGTTTCATACACTGGTAGTTGGTGGTTGGTGGTTGGTGGCTGGCGGCTGGGGGTTAGTAGTTGGTAGCTGGTAATTTGCCGAGCATAACCAACCACCGACCACCAGGCGCCATTACTTTTGATTTACATTCGCTGTCGCGGCCTTCGTCTCAGCGGGTTTTTCCCGTTTGATCCCCAGGTGTGAATCGAACCACTCCAGCTGGCGTTGGAAGAGATCGATCAGATGGTTCGGTTCCTGAATGCCGTGGCCTTCGCGGGGATAGCGCAGGAAGACTGTTTCGACGCCGCGCTTTCTCAAAGCGCGGTAAAACTGTTCGGCCTGAGTGATGGGCACTCGAAAATCGCGCTCGCCGTGCGTGATCAACAGGGGCGTTTTGACTCGATCTACGTAGGCCATCGGCGACCATTTGCGGTAAATTTCGGCGGAAGTCCACGGCTGGCCCCCGAAGCCGTATTCCATCAATCCGGGAATGTCGCTTTGCCCATGGAAACTGTACCAATCGCTGATGCCGGCATGTCCTATGGCGGCTTTGAAGCGATCGGTTTGCGTGATCGTCCAGAAGGTCATGAACCCGCCGTAACTTCCGCCCATCACGACCAGTTTGTCAGGATCGGCGACGCCTCGCGCAATCACCGTGTCAACGCCGGCCATGATGTCCTTGAAGTCTTTGCCGCCCCAATCGCCGAGATTGGCCGTGGCGAAACGATTGCCGTAACCGGTCGACCCTCGCGGATTGGGCATCAGCACTGCGTATCCGTTCGCGGCCCAGAGTTGGGCGCGGGTGTTGAATGTGTCGGTGAATCGCCCGTAAGGCCCGCCGTGAATCTGCAGGATCAGCGGGTAGCGCTTGCCCTCTTCGTAGCCGAGCGGGCTGACCAGCAAGCCTTCGATGTCCAGATTGTCCGGCCCCTTCCATTTGATTACTCTGGTCCTGGCCAGCGCGAAATCTCTGATCTGCGGATTGACCCAGGTAATCTTCTTCGCCTGATCGATGTTCTTGAGCGGCGCGACCCAGATGTCATCCGCCGTAAAGGTATCGTTGACGGTGTAGGCTATCTTCCAGGCGGGCGTGTAACCAGCCTCACGCGGATTGATCGCCGGCGCCGGCAGGCTCCCGACCTCCGTATGGCCGGAGATGTCGAAGGCGCTGTAATTGCGGCTTTCGCGCGTGACCTGCGTGACTTCGCCACCGCCGCTCCCTCCGACTTGGACGCTGAAAATGTGCGTGTACAACCCGACTCCGCTTGAAAAATAGATCGTATTGCCGTCAGGCGTCCAGGCCAGGCTCGAGGGGCCGGGATTCGCCGATTCATAAAAATCTTTCGTCAAATTGCGAGGCGCGCCGCCTTCGGGCGAGACCGCCATCACGTCGGTTTTCGGCGCCCACGATTTCTGTTCCGGGTTCGATGTGTAGGCGACCAATTTACCGTCCGGAGACCATCGCGGGTTGGCGTCCGACCCGGGATTGGTCGTCATTTGCCGCGGCGAGCCTCCCTTGGCGGGAATGATGTAAATATCTGTGTTGCGGTCGTCCGAGATGTCAATGAAGGAGCTTTCCTGCAAGCCGCTCTTCGACATCACGAAAGCTATGGAAGCGCCGTCCGGAGACCATTGTGGGTCACTGACGCTGAAATCTCCCTCGGTCAATCGCTTCTTCTCTCTCGTCTCGACGTTGATCCTCCAGAGATGCGAATAAGTGAAATCGGAATCGACGACGACGGCGTCGAATTTGTCTTTCTTGCGTTTTTCGCGTTCGATCTTGTTTTTCGGTATGTCGCGCGTGACGAAGGCGATGTTCGCGCCGTCAGGCGACCATTGGAACGATTGGATGTCGTTCTCTTCGCTCGTCAGTCTGTCGGCCTCGCCGCCGTCGGTCGGGATGACCCAGACCTGGGTTCCTTTGTCCCGGTCCGCAAGAAACGCAATGTTCGCGCCATCGGGCGCCCATTGCGGCGAAATTTCCCCCTTATCGCCGGTTGTCAATTTCGTGGTAGGGCCCCCGTCGGATGAAACCAGCCAGATGTGCGAAACACGGCAGTTTTCCTCCTTGTCCCATTCCGAGATCGTGTAGGCGATGCGTTTGCCGTCAGGCGAAAATTGAGGCGCGCCAATCTGCCGGATAGCCAGCGCGTCCTCGATCGTCATCCGCTTGTCGCCATAGGCCGAAACTGCGTAAATCCCACTCAATGAGAGCGCCAGTATGGCGACGCCGAACAGCAGGAGATTGGGGTGCTTTTTCATAAACCTCCTTATAGGGCAGATAAAACAGATAAGACAGATAAGAC
>DASUFM010001008.1:0-11721 GCA_036274535.1 Blastocatellia bacterium | reverse complement strand
GGTGATGCCGGGCGACAACATCGCGATGGAGATAGAATTGATCACGCCGATCGCGATGGAGAAGGGCTTGAGATTCGCCATCCGTGAAGGCGGTCGCACGGTAGGCGCGGGAACCATCTCGGAGATTATCGAGTAGATGTCAGATGTCGGATGTCAGGCGCTGACCTATGACTAACATCTGACATCTAACATCTGACATCTGGAAAATTATGCTGAACGACAAGATCAGAATTCGCCTGAAAGCTTACGATTATCGCGTGCTCGATCAGTCAACGGCTGAGATTGTAGAGACCGCGAAACGCACCGGCGCTCGCGTCGCCGGCCCGATTCCATTGCCGACTGTGAAGAATAAAGTCACCGTGCTCAAATCGCCTCACGTCGACAAGAAATCCCGCGAGCAGTTCGAGATTCGCACGCACAAGCGGTTGATGGACATTCTCGACCCCACGCCGCAGACGATGGACGCGTTGATGAAACTCGACCTGCCCGCCGGCGTCGATGCTGAGATTAAGGCTTTCGGACGTGATCGCAGATAACTCATTGGTGGTTGGTGGCTGTGGTTGGTGGTTGGCAAACGCCACCAGCCACCAACCACCAGCCACCAACCACCAGGAAGCTAAAAATGGTGAACGGAATTATCGGTAAGAAGCTGGGAATGACTCAGATCTTTGCGCCGGACGGCAGCGTAACGCCGGTCACGGTGATCAAAGCCGGACCGTGTGTGGTCGTCCAGCGAAAGACCGTCTCGACGGACGGATATGAAGCGGTTCAGCTAGGGCTGGTTGAAGACAAAGCCCCGAAGCGAACCAACAAACCCATGAAGGGACATTTCGCCAAGGCCGGGATTCCGCCTACGAAGGTCCTGCGCGAATTCCGCCTGGAAGACGCGACGATTCAAATCAATGTCGGCGACAAGGTGCTCGTCGATCAATTTACAGTGAACGACGTGGTCGACGTGATCGGGACGAGCAAGGGACGCGGTTTCGCCGGGTTCGTCAAACGTCACGGCTTCGGCGGCGGGCGCGCGACGCACGGTTCGATGTTCCACCGGGCGCCGGGTTCGATCGGCGCTTCGGCCTATCCGTCACGCGTCATCAAAGGCACTCGCATGGCGGGTCACATGGGCGTCGAACAGCAGACGGTCAAAAACCTGCGTATTATGAAGGTCGACTCGGACGAGAACCTGCTGCTGATCAAAGGCGCCATTCCAGGGCCGGCGGGAGCGGTCGTTCTGATCAGAAAGAAAGCCACGGATTAGATTAAATGAGGCGGCGCGGTCGAGTTGATTGCGCCGCAATATTTTTGAGAGGGCGGCGATGCCAACTGTTGATGTAAAAAACCTGAAAAACGAAAAAGTCGGCGAACTGAAGTTGAGTGATGACGTCTTCGGCGTCGAGCTCAACGAATCGTTGATCTACTACGCCGTCAACAACTATTTGACCAACCAACGTCAGGGGACCGTGCGGACCAAGACCCGCGGCAACGTCTCCGGCAGCGGCAAGAAGCTCTGGAAGCAGAAAGGCACCGGACGGGCCCGAATCTCCAGCCTGCGTTCGCCGCTCTGGAAGGGCGGCGGCAACGTCCACGGCCCGCAGCCGCGCGACTGGTCCACAAAGATGCCGACCAAAATGAAGCGCGGCGCGTTGAAATCCGCGCTTTCCGAGCGGCTGCGCGAAGGCGCCCTGTTCGTGGTGGATGGATTCGCTCTCGATGACCACAAGACGAAGACCTTCGTGGCGATCGCGAAGGATTTCGGCTGGGACAACAAGACGCTGATCGTCGAGACGGCGCCGGAGAAAAACCTGATCCTCTCGTCGCGGAACGCGCCGGGCGTGACGGTGGCTTCCAACGCCAACATCAACATCTACGACGTGCTCTATCACGACAAGATCGTCTTCACCAGGGATGCGATCAGTATCATCGAAGAGCGACTCAAATAAGGCCTATAGGTCCTGTAGGTCCTATGTGTCCTATGAGTCCTATTGAGAAAAGTTATGTCAACGATTTGGAATGTTCTTAAAGCGCCGGTGGTCACGGAGAAAGCTCTCAACATGAAAGAGGAGAGCGTCGAAGACATTCGTGACAGCAAGAACAAAAAGACTATCAAGCGCGACCGCCAGGTGCTCGCGTTTCGTGTGGCGGGCAACGCCAGCAAGCACGCGATCAAAACGGCGGTCGAGACAATATTCAAGGTCAAAGTCGACCAGGTGAGGGTGATCAACTACCAGGGAAAAACGGTTCGCCGTGGCCGCACGTTCGGGCGTAAACCCGACTATAAAAAGGCTTACGTCACCCTGAAACCGGGCCACCGCGTTGATTACGCGGAATCGATTTAAAAGACTCGAAGGAAGAGATGGGAATCAAGAAGTTATCACCGACAAGTCCCGCGAGGCGTTACCAGACTTATCTGACGAATGACGATCTGACGACGGATAAGCCGCATAAGCCTCTGCTCACCACTAAGAAGCGCACCAGCGGCCGAAATAATCTCGGCAAAATGACGGTGCGCCATCGCGGCGGCGGGCACAAGCGCCACTACCGCATCGTGGATTTCAAGCGCGACAAGTTCGGCATCCCCGGCAAAGTTGCGACCATCGAATACGATCCGAATCGTTCGGCCCGTATCGCCCTGATCAACTATGTCGACGGGGAGAAGCGTTACATCATCGCGCCGGCGGGATTGCAGGTGGGGCAGACTATAGTCTCCGGCCCCGAATCCGACATTCTCACCGGCAACGCGCTTCCGATCAAAAACATCCCGCTCGGCACGCAGATTCACAACATCGAACTGAAGCCCGGCAAGGGCGGCCAGATGGCCAGGTCCGCGGGCAGCTTCGCTCAGCTGGTCGCTAAAGACAGCGGCATGGCGCAGCTTCGACTGCCGTCGGGCGAAATTCGCATTGTCTCGGTCGACTGCATGGCCACTGTCGGACAGGTGGGCAACGTCGAACGCGAGAACGTTTCGATCGGCAAGGCCGGGCGCTCGCGCTGGCTGGGCAAACGCCCCACCGTGCGCGGCGTGGCGATGAACCCGGTGGACCATCCGCACGGCGGCGGCGAAGGCAAGACTTCGGGCGGACGCAATCCCGTGACGCCGTGGGGGCAGCCGACGCGCGGATACAAGACGCGCAACAACAAACGCACTGACAAGTTCATCATTAAACGGAGGACGAAGTAATGGCGCGTTCAGTCAAAAAAGGCCCGTTTATTGACACGCATCTTTTGAAGGTCATCGACCGGATGAATGCGGCGAACGAGAAGAAGGTTCACAAGACCTGGTCGCGCCGTTCGACGATCACCCCCGAAATGGTCGGCCACACGCTGGCCGTACACAACGGGAAGAAGTTCATTCCGGTTTACATCACCGAGAACATGGTCGGCCACAAACTCGGCGAGTTCGCTCCGACGCGGACTTTCAAGGGGCACGCGGAGAAAGCCGAGAAGGCCGCGGGAGCTAAGAAATAATGGAAGCGATTGCGAAGGCGACAAACGTAAAGATTTCGTCGCAGAAAGCCAAGCTGGTTATGGATTTGATTCGCGGCCGCGCCTACAGCGAGGCTCGCGACATCCTCAAGTTCACGAACAAACGCGCCGCCGGATTGATCTACAAGGTCCTCGAAACGGCCCGCGCCAACGCCGAACAGCAGGCGCAGTCGGACAACGTGATCGTTGACGTGGACAACCTCTGGGTCAAAGAGTGTTACGCGGACACCGGCACCACAAAGCACCGCCGCCGCGTGCGCCCCGCGCCGATGGGACGCGCTTATCGTGAGCGCCGCCACTACAGCCACCTCACCGTGGTTGTATCCAGTGAGAGCCGTGGGGGCAAGGTCGAGGCCGCGGAGAGAGGATAATTCAGTTAGTGGAGAGATTATGGGTCAGAAAGTACATCCTTACGGATTCAGACTCGGATACAACAAACCCTGGCACTCACGCTGGTTCGCGAAGCGCGATTTCAGCAAGTTGCTCATCGAAGACCTCAATCTGAAGCGCGAGTTGAAGGCCCGCTTCGCTAGCGCCGGCGTCTCGCAGATCGAGATCGATCGCGCGGCGAACCGACTGAGGATCATCATCTACACGTCGCGCCCGGGCATCATCATCGGACGCAAAGGCGCCGAGATCGATAAGCTGAAACAGGAAATCAGCCGGCGCACGGGCCGCGAAATTCTGATCGACATCCGCGAGATTCAGAAGCCGGAGTTGAACGCGCAACTGCAGGCCGAGAAGATCGCGCAGCAGCTCGAGAAGCGCATCGCGTTTCGCCGCGCCATGCGCAAGGCCGTCGACGAGGCGCAGCGCTTCGGGGCGCTCGGCATCAAGGTCCGCGTCTCGGGCCGGCTGAACGGGGCGGAAATCGCGCGCTCCGAATGGACGCTGAACGGGCGTTTGCCGCTCCACACTCTGCGCGCCGACGTGGATTACGGTTTCGCCGAGGCCAACACGACTTTCGGCGTCATCGGCGTTAAGGTTTGGATCTACCGCGGCGACATCATGGACCCGCGCGACACAATGATGAAACGATAAAGAGATGGCTGAATATAAAATTCCCAAAAAGGTCAAATATCGCAGGCAGCAGCGCGGACGCCGCGCCGGCGCCGCCAAACGTGGAACCAACATCGCGTTCGGCGAATACGCGCTGAAAGCGACCGAAGCCGCCTGGGTTACCGGAAAACAGATCGAGGCAGGACGCGTCGCCATCACACGCTTCGTCAAGCGCGGCGGCAAGCTCTGGATCCGCATTTTCCCGGACAAGCCGATCACCAAGAAACCCGCCGAAACCCGCATGGGCAAAGGCAAGGGGGCGCCGGAAGGCTGGGTCGCCGTGGTCAAACCCGGACGGATCATCTTCGAGATGGAGGGCGTCGATCTGGCCACCGCTCAGCGGGCCATGGAACTGGCCGCCGCGAAACTCCCGATCAAGACGAAGTTCATCACCCGTCACGACCAGGAAGGGGGCGCCGTATGAAGGCCAAACTGGACAAGGTTCGCATGCAGCCGAGCGAGGAGTTGATCAACCGGCTGCTCGAGATTAACGAGTCTCTCTTCCGCCTCAAATTCAAAAAGGCGCTCGGCGACGTCGACACCGTCAAACAAATTCGCGTTCAGAAGAAAGAACTGGCGAGATTGAAGACGATTTTGCGCGCGCGCGCCCTCGGTATCGAGGGACTCGGCGTTAAGGAATAGTTTCAATGAATGAATCAATCAACAACCAGGAAGCGCCGGCTGGCGAGAACCCGTCTGTGACCGAAGTGGCGCCTAAATCGGCGTCGACGGACCGTGGCCGCCGCGCCGAGAAGATCGGCATCGTAACCAGCGACAAGATGATGAAAACCGTTGTGGTGCGCGTCGACCGACTGGTGAAGCACCCGGTTTACAAGCGTTACGTTCGCAAGCGGTCGAAATTCATGGCCCATAACGAAATCGAAGGGGTGACGACCGGCGATCAGGTCCGGATCGTCGAAACCCGCCCTCTCTCGGCGCGCAAACGATGGCGCGTCGTCGAAGTACTGCGAAAGGCGAGTAAATAGGATTTATAGTTCCTATAAGTCCTATAGGACTCATGGAGAGTGACTATGGTTCAGATGCGTTCAATTCTGGAAGTCGCCGACAACTCCGGGGCCAAGAGGATCGCTATGATTCTGCCCCTCGGAGGGAATACGGGATCGCGCGCGAGTCTTGGCGACGTGATTACGGCCTCGGTCAAAGAGGCTTCCCCCGACGGCGCGGTTAAGAAGAAGCAGGTGGTCAAGGCCGTCATCGTTCGCACGCGCAAGGAAGTCCGCCGCAAAGACGGCACTTACATCCGCTTCGACCAGAACGCGGCCGTGCTGATCAAACCCGACGGCGAGCCGGTCGGCACGCGCGTGTTCGGCCCCGTGGCTCGCGAGTTGCGCGAACGCGGCTTCACGAAGATCGTGAGCCTCGCTCCTGAGGTGATCTAAAAAGCCCGAAGGGCTTAGGATTGAAACATTATGCCGGGAAGAACGAAGATAAAAAAAGGCGATCAGGTGTTGGTCATTTCGGGGAAACATAAAGGCAAAAGGGGCCGCGTCCTCGAAGTTCTGACCAAAAAAGGCAAAGTCCTGGTCGAGGGATTGAACATCCTCAAGCATCACGAGCGACAGAACCGCCAGCGGGGCATCAGCGGCGGAATCGTCGAGCGTGAAGCGCCCATGGATGTGTCGAACGTGATGCTGATCGAGAGCGGGCGGCCGGTCCGCGTCGGCTATCAGATTTTGCAGGACGGGCGCAAGGTCCGGGTTTCGAAGAAGACCGGCGCCGTCATTGAATAAAATTATGGCTGCAAGACTCAGAGAGAAATACACTAAAGAGATCGCTCCGGCGCTCGCCAAGGAGTTCGGTTACAAGAACCCCATGAGCGTTCCGAAACTGGAGAAGATCGTCATCAACATGGGACTCGGCGAGGCGATCCAAAACGCCAAAATCATAGACGCCGCCGTCAATGACCTGATGACGATTTCCGGCCAGAAGCCGGTAGTGACCAAGGCGAAAAAGTCCATCGCGGCTTTCAAGCTGCGAGAGGGAATGAACATCGGCGCCACCGTGACGCTGCGCGGCGACAGGATGTATGAGTTTCTGGACCGTTTCGTCAACATCGCGCTGCCGCGCGTGCGCGACTTCCGCGGGATTTCGCCCAAGGCCTTCGACGGCCGCGGGAATTACACGGTCGGGTTGCGCGACCAGTTGATCTTCCCCGAAATCGATTTCGGCAAGATCGACAAGGCGCGTGGTATGAATGTTTGCATCGTGACGACCGCCAGGACGGACGAAGAAGCGCGGTCGTTGCTACGTCATCTGGGAATGCCGTTCAGGCAATAATATTATGGCAAAGACATCAAAAATCGTTCAGGCGAACCGAAGACCGAAGTTCAAAGTGCGCGGCTACAATCGCTGCAAACGTTGTGGCCGGCCGCGCGCGTACCTTCGCAAGTTCGGCATCTGCCGCATCTGCTTCCGCCACCTGGCGCTCGACGGGCAGATTCCCGGCGTGACCAAATCGAGCTGGTAGATGTCAAACCTGTAGGCGGATGGGCCTGTAAGCGAGTGAAATAGACATGAACATAACTGATCCGGTTTCAGATATGCTGACGCGCATGCGGAACGCGATCGCCGCGCGTCATACCAAGGTGGATGTGCCTGCGTCGCGTCTGAAGATCGAAATTGCGCGCATCCTCAAAGAAGAAGGGTACGTAACCAATTACAGCATCAAGACCGCTGAGGGCAGTAACGCCCGGACGTTGCGCATCTTTTTGCGCTACGGGCCGAACGGCGAGAGCGTGATCTCGAGCCTTCAACGCGTTTCTCTTCCGAGCCGCCGCGTGTACGTTCCGAGCAAAGAGATCGTGAAGGTTCTGGGCGGCCTGGGAATCAACATCCTGAGCACTTCGCGCGGCGTGATGACCGGCAAACATGCGCGCAAGACGAACGTCGGCGGCGAAGTGCTGTGTAACGTTTATTAGCATATGTCACGAGTTGGAAAGAAAATTATCGATGTTCCGAAGGACGTGAAGGTCAATGTCACCGAGTCCGAAGTGGCGGTCGAGGGCCCGAAAGGGAAACTGGCGACCGCGATTCCTGAAGGCGTCAGCTTCAAGCTGGAAGACGGTAAGTTGACGGCCGAGCGCCAGAGTGACGACTATACGGCCATACACGGCACGGCGCGCGCGCTGGTGGCTAACGCCATCACGGGCGTCTCGAAGGGATTCACGACGGAAATGGACGTCGTCGGCGTCGGCTATAAGGCTGAACTGAGGGGGCGCTCCATACTATTCGCCCTCGGGTACTCGCACCCGATCGAATTCGTGTTGCCTGAAGGCGTGACGGCCAAGGTCGAGAAAGCGGCGCGGACCATCAATCAGTATCAGACGACGATTATCCTTTCGGGGATTGATAAACATCTGTTGGGGCAGACGGCGGCCAACATGCATAAATTGCGCAAACCCGACGCTTATAAGGGCAAGGGAGTGCGCTACGCCAAACGCCCGATGAAACTCAAACCCGGCAAGACCGGTAAATAAATTCAGGTGTCTGGCGCCAGGTTTCAGGTTTCAGATTAGTGCCTGGCGCCTGGAACCTGGAACCTGGAACCTGGAACCTGATTATGGCAAAACGATCGAGACAGGATGTGCGCCGCGCGGTTCACACGCGCATTCGTAAAAAAGTGAGGGGCGATGAAACTCGCCCGCGGCTCGCGGTTTTCCGCAGCGTCAATCACATATACGCCCAGTTGATCAACGACGACGCAGGCGTGACGATCTGCTCCGCCTCGACGGTCGAGAAAGTCGCCGGCGTGGGCAAGGGCGGGAATATTGACGCCGCCAAGGCGATCGGAAAATTGATCGCCGAGCGCGCGAAGGACAAGGGCGTTACCCAGGCGGTCTTCGACCGCGGCGGGTATATTTACCATGGACGCGTCAGGGCGCTGGCCGAAGCGGCGCGCGAAGCCGGTTTGCAGTTTTAGGAGATACGTTATTTATGGAGAGAATCAATCCAGACGGGCTTGAGTTGAAAGATCAGGTGATCTCGATCAACCGCGTCACCAAAGTGGTCAAGGGCGGTAAAAACCTGTCGTTCGCCGCGCTGGTCGTGGTCGGCGATCAGAACGGGATCGTCGGCTACGGCACCGGTAAAGCCAAGGAAGTACCGCAGGCGATCCGCAAGGCCATCGAATCGGCGAAGCGTAAACTGGTGCGCATCCCGCGCGCCGGCACGACGCTGCCTCATCCGATGGTCGGCAGGTTCGGCGCGGGCCGCGTGCTGCTTAAACCCGCCGTCGAAGGAACCGGAGTCATCGCCGGAGGCGCGGTGCGCGCGGTAATGAACGCCGTCGGCGTCAGCAACGTATTGACCAAGTGTCTGGGTTCGAACAACCCGCACAACGTCATTCGCGCGACCTTCGACGCCCTGACCAGAATGAAGAGTCCGGAAGAGGTCGCCCGTCTGCGCGGACGTACAGTGGAGGAACTGTAAGCCATGGCGAACGAAAAGAAGATCAAAATTCAATGGTATCGCAGCGCGATCGCCGCGCCGGAAAAGCACAAGGTCATCGTGCGCAGCCTGGGATTGACCAAACTCAACCAGGTGGTCGAACGCCCGGACACGCCGGACATTCGCGGCATGGTGGAGAAAATTCCTCATTTGCTGCGTATCGTAAAATAAATAGAGGATGGCTGCGAGACTTTGTTAATTTAGAAGTTTAGCCACGAATGAACACGAATAATCACAAATGGCAGGCATTTAAGATCGAGAAATAGATTTGTGTTCATTCATGTTCATTCGTGGCTAAAACGGCTGAGCAGTTAGAATAGAGGGTTAAGAAAATGGCTATCGGCTTGAATAATTTGAAAGCGCCCGCCGGCGGGACTCACAAGAAAAAGCGCGTCGGCCGCGGCCCCGGATCGGGTCTCGGCAAAACGTCTGGTCGCGGCTATAAAGGTCAAAAGTCGCGCTCGGGTTATTCCGGCATGCGCGGTTTTGAAGGCGGCCAGATGCCTCTGCATCGCCGGTTGCCGAAACGCGGTTTTACGAACATCTTCAAGCGCGAATGGGCCGAGGTGAATCTGGCCGATCTGGAGAAACTGTTCGACGCCGGCTCCAGCGTAACCCCGGAGGCGCTCCTCGAACGCGGCCTGATTCGCAAATCAGGGCTCAAATCGGTCGTGATCCTGGGACAGGGCGATTTGAAAAAATCGCTGACCGTCAGCGCTCATCGTTTCAGCAAGTCGGCGAAAGAAAAGATCGAGGCCGCCGGCGGTAAGGCCGACGTCATCGCCGTCGCCGCTGCCCCTGCTGAGCAGGGTTGAATATCTAAGGCGGAGGATGGAAGATGTCGGATTACGATTTCCATCCTCTGTGCTCGATTATGTTCGATCTTAGATTTTCGGTCCAAGGAAGTTAGTTATGTTTGAATCATTCTTCAACGCGGTCCGCAACCTGTTCAAGGTCCCGGATCTTCGCAAGCGGGTTTTGTTCACGCTCGGGATGCTTTTGATCTATCGAACCGGGATTCACATTCCGGTTCCCGGCGTTGACCGAGACGCCCTGGAACAGCTCTGGGGGCAGTTAGGCGGGATGTTCGGGGTGCTGGACCTGTTTTCAGGCGGCAACCTGCGGCGCATCTCCATCTTTGCCCTGGGGATCATGCCCTACATCACCGCTTCGATCATCCTGCAGTTGATGACCTCCATAGATTTCATGGGGTTGAAGAAGGTTCAGGAAGAGGGCGAAATCGGCCGGCGTAAAATCACGCAGTACACGCGCTATCTGACGGTGGTTCTCTGCCTGGTTCAGGGCATTGGAATCTCGTTCTGGCTGCAGCGGCAGGCGTCCGCCGGCGGTCCCCTGGTTCCCGGCTCCGGTTTCTGGTTCATAGCGATTTCGACGCTGACGCTGATGACCGGAACGGTCTTTGTCATGTGGCTGGGCGAACAGATCACTGAAAGAGGCATCGGCAATGGAATCAGCTTGCTGATCTTCGCCGGAATCGTCGTCGGCCTTCCGAACGGGGTCCAGCAACTGGCCGGCCGAATCACGGACCCGCTTTCGGCCATCGGCGTGATCGTGCTCGTCATAGTGATGATTCTGGCCATCGCCGGCATAGTCTTCGTGGAGCGGGCGACGCGAAAAGTGCCGACCAATCACACTCGCCGTCAGGTCGGTCGCCAGATGGTCGCCACCGCCGCGTCGCATCTGCCGCTGAAGGTCAATATCGCAGGAGTCATCCCGGTGATCTTCGCCTCATCGGTCCTGGCGATCCCGCAGACGCTCCTCACATTCGGCAATTGGGAATGGCTGCAGACGCTCAATCGCTGGCTTGGCGGCGGGCATCCGGTTTACGAGACGCTCTTCATCGCGTTGATCGTCATCTTCGCGTTCTTCTATGTGTCGATCGTTTTCAACGCCGATGAAGTCGCCGAGAATTTGCGCAAACAGGGCGCGTTTATTCCAGGCATACGCCCTGGCAAGCGCACCGGTGATTACCTTAATTCGATCCTGGTCAGGCTGACGACAGTCGGCGCGATCTATCTGGTAGTCGTTTGCCTGATTCCCCAATTCATAATCAGCGGCTTTAAGGTGCAAACACTGCCGCTGATCGGTCCGTACCTCGAAAGCATTTTGCCGGTATGGGTTATTACCGGGCTGGGATACACTTTCTACTTCGGCGGCACGAGCCTGCTGATCGTGGTCGGCGTAGCAATGGATACGATCAGCCAGGTTGAAGCGCAGCTTGTTATGCGCCACTATGATGGATTCCTGGGACCGCGCGGCGGGCGACTGCGCGGAAGACGGACAGCGTAATCAATAAACAGGACGTATGCGTCCTATAATTCCTATGTCGAAGATTATTGTAATAATCGGCGCTCCAGGCGCAGGCAAGGGAACACAATCGCGATTGCTCTCTGAGAAGTACGGCTACCCACAAATCTCGACGGGTGACATTTTGCGCGAAATGGGGCGCGCTGACACTCCGTTGGGGCGGAAAGTCAAAGAGACAATGGCGACAGGGCGACTGGTAAGCGATGAGATTCTGGCCGAAGTCATTCGCAGTCGGACTGCGCAGCCCGACTGCATGAACGGCTATATACTCGACGGTTATCCGCGTACGCTTAATCAGGCGCATCAACTGGAAGAGCTGGCCGCGAAACAAGTAAAACAGGTTCGTCTCGCGCGCATAGTCGTTCCTGAAGAGGTGTTATTCAA
>DASUFM010001007.1:0-7483 GCA_036274535.1 Blastocatellia bacterium | reverse complement strand
CCAGCCTCCGGCTGAATACGCCGTAAGCGGGCCCTATACGCACAAGAACCTGACGATTTTTCTGCTGCATGGATCCAACCAATCGCAGGGCCGGACGCCGCTGACTTTGCAGGAGGCGATGAAGCGCAAACTGGTTGTTGTGCGCGAGACCGGCGACGTGAACAGATTAACCATCCAGAACAGGTCGAACCAGGATGTCTTTGTTCAGGCCGGCGACATCGTCAAGGGCGGCCAGCAGGATCGCGTACTCGCGCTCGACCTGATCATCCCGCCTAGATCCGGCAGAATCCCGATTGACGCTTTCTGCGTCGAGCAGGGCAGATGGAGCCGCCGAGGCGATGAAACTGTGACTGCTTTCAGCGCCTCGAACAATGCGCTGGCGTCTAAGGATTTGAAGATCGCGGCCAAAGCCAAAGCTTCGCAGAGTGATGTATGGGCGAATGTCGGAAAAACTCAGGAGAAACTTGCGGCGAATTTGGCAGTGATGCGAACTGCAACGCCGGTCGCAACACCTGCGCCTGGAAGAACCGGCCGCAGCGGGGGAATGGCGAGAGGCGGCGGCGGTGGAAATGCTGGTGGCTCCATCGGAAGGCTGACGACGGTAACCGACAACGCCTCGCCTTCGAGTCTGCAACTGACGCTTGAAAACAAGCTGGTAAAAGATACCGCCAACGATTACGTCAAGAACCTCTCTTCGATCATCGCCGGCAAGCGGGACGTGATCGGATTCGTCTTCGCGATCAATGGGCAAATCAACAGCGCCGACGTCTATTCATCGAACGCCCTGTTTGTGAAGCTGTGGCCGAAAATGCTCGAAGCGAGCGCGATCGAGGCCGTCGCCGAATTGAAAGCCGATGAGAAGTTCCAATCGGTGGAGGCTGATGCGGTGAAGGGCTTTCTGCGCGAATCTCATTCCGGCAAGGCCGAAACGAAAAAAGTGACCGCGCGAACGAGCATGCTCAAATCAGAAACCGAGAAGAATCTGTACTTCGAGACGCGCGATCTCAGCCGCGATAAGAAGTGGCTTCATCGGAATTACCTGGCGAAATAAAGTTTGTAGTTCCGCCTTCGGGAGGTCTTTGCTGGTTGCGCCAACCGCCTGAAGGCGGAACTGCGAACGTCAAATGTTGAGTGAGAGATCAGACGGGCAATCCGAAAGCCGCGCGAATCACGCGCCTGACTTCCTTGCAGTCTTTGAGCGCTGTCCTGGCGTCGCCTTTGGTCGCGGTAAGTCCGGGATAGCGATATCCGATAGCGAAAGGATTGAGGGAAATCAAAGAGGCTTGTAGTCCATGCCAGGCCGGTTCGGCCTGTAACACCAGTTGATGCAGTATAAGCAGATCGTAAGTACGCGCAAAGGTGATCCCGGCTTCTTCAAGGCGAGCTTTGATATACTTTTCCACGCTTTGTTGGCAATGAAAACAGACGCCGTCGTAATTCGGATTTTTGCGTACTCGGTTCAATTGATTTGCGGCGTTCCAATCGCCTTCCGCTTTCTCCACCCATTCAGCGGTCTGCGGCTTCATACATGACCTTTCCGCGGCCCAGAATCTCGTTTATAAACTGATCGCCGATTGCCAATCGCTCTTCGACTTGCTTCGGGGTTCTCACTATCAGGTCAATCGGCAATACGCCGACGCGTGGAATCACGCGTTTCAAAATTTCACCTGCTTGTCGGAACGGACTGCCCTTGTATGGCATCACGACCAGCAGATCAATGTCGGATTCCGCGGTCGGCTTGCCGTAAGCCTGCGAGCCGAAGAGGATGATCTTTTCCGGCTTGAATTCGCGGGCGATCTGTCCACACAGTTTTTTAATGTGGGCGTTTCGCTTCCTGCGGTCAGAGGCGTCACGATACCAGGCCAGATCAGGAAAGCCTGTCGGGGGCGACGGCTTCCGTTCGGTTTTGCTTTTTCTGGCAGCCCTGGTGGTCATAAAGTTCACCCTGCTAATAACTGATAGATCGTTTCGCCTGGGCATTCATATTATACAGCAATCTATTATTCGCGATCATCGTAAATCACTGCTCATGGAATCTGCGGATGCGACGCGAAGATAAATAATGCGATTGCGTAAACCTGCCGTCTGATCATGTGGAAACTCCATTTTGTTGATATGGTTGTTCGCATATGCTCACCCTCAAGATCAGCTTCGCCTCACAATCAGGCGCTTCTTACGGCTCTCCACATCACATCGACCGGAGCTTCCAATCCGGTCCACAATTGGAACTGTTCCGCCGCCTGCCCGACCAGCATCGCCAGTCCTCCCAGAGTGCGGCAGCCGGCCTGTTTTGCATCGCGCAGCAGCGCGGTCTCTTCGGGCGTGTAAACCAGATCGTAAACCAGTTTCACTCCTATTAGGGATTCAGCCTTGATCAGGCTCCGGCCTTCGCTGTGACCTCTCATTCCGATCGGAGAGCAATTGATGACTACGTCCTCTTCGCCGTTGAACGAATCGATCGACGCGATTCGCGTCCTGAATTCATCGGCGAGCGGCTGGGCCTTCTTAAAATCGCGGGCGTAGATCGTCACGGCGGCGTCGCGCTGGCTCAAGCCGTAACAGATCGCCCGCGCCGAACCGCCCGCGCCGAGAACCGCGACGCGCGCGCCATGAACGTCGATCCTTTCGTCCAACGGCTTCATTGCGCCTGTGACGTCGGTGTTGTATCCGTAAAGAGCGTCTCCTTCGACAACGACCGTGTTGACAGCTCCGATTGCGCTGGCAGTCGCGTCAATGAAATCGAGATATGGAATGACGGCGACTTTTTGCGGGATTGTTACGCTCAATCCACGCAGGTTCCAGTCCATTTTTCTGGTCTTCGGATGAACGAAGTCGACAACGAAAGATCCCACGTCGTCAACCTCGAAGGGCAGATAGACTCCCCCGCGATTCAAGGCCTTGAGCGCCGCGTTATGCATCAACGGCGAGCGCGAATGGCTTACCGGATTACCGATGACGCCGAAAATCTCGCTGTTGCGCGAGAGCTGTTTGACCCGGTAAAGGTCGCGCAGTTCGGCGGCGGTCGGTTGCCCGACCGCGCTCTCGGCCCCGCGACGGAGCGCGCCGAAAGTGAGCATCCCGCCGCGCGATAACGCCAGCGCGCGCGTCATCATCCCAGGCAAACCCATTGCCAGCGCGATCACCGGCTTTTTGCCCTTCGCGTGGTCGATTAATTCAAATATGCGGTGACAGTCGCTGATGCATTTCGCCTGTGTGGCGATTTTGACTACCGCGGCTGGCGAGCTTGCCATCAGGTCGTAGCGCGCGATCAGGTCGTGCGGCGTCTCCGCGAAATCATGCCACGAGCAAATGACTTTTTCCCACGGCGCGGGTGGTTGTCCGCCCGCGAAGCTCTCGACCAGGTCGAACTCGAAGTCGGTGTAGGCGGTCGAATTAATGATCTCCGGCGGCAACCCGAGCCAGAAGTCGCGGCGGTCCTGCAATGTCAGGTCGCGTTTGCCGCCCTGCTCCCGCGGGCGAAAAGTCAGAATCAATGGTTTGCTGACGTGCGCAATGCGAGAAGACAATTCGGCGATCAATTGCGGAAGAGCGTCGGCTGGCAAGTAATCCAAGCGGAGTTCGATTGCGTCGGCGATTCGCTCAGCCTCATCCATTGAATCAAGAAACGCATTCGCCTCAGCTTCTATGACTGGAACACAGATCAGTGAGGAAGTAGATATCATGTCAATCATTCAATCCAGAGCATGGGCCAGGGCAATCTTGAGCCAGGGCAATCTTGGGCAATTTATCTTTTTTTCTTCTATTGCCGCCTCGTTTGAGGCAGGCGCCATGCTTTTGAGTATCACTTAATCGTCAATCTTGTCTACATTATTATTATATCAGGGGTGGGGGGCGCGATTTGCCTTCGCAATTTGCCTTCGCAATTTGCCTTCGCAATTTGAAGGATTTCTTTGCAAAATCGCCTTCTTGACACCCCTCAAACCGGCTCGGTAAACTCTCTCATGTACGCTGAAATGTGTAAACCTTTGGGGGTGCACTGGTTTCGATAGGAGACCTGAATCGGCGGATGCATACCGGGAAGCTTGTAACCCGTAAACTGCAGGCAAACTTTAATTGCGAACACTGAACTCGCAATGGCTGCCTAGTTCAAACACTAGTGGCACAGCCCGTTCGCTCGCGCCTCGCCTATAGGCGCGATGTCGAGCGTCGACTTTATAGGCTGGCTTTTCGGCGCAGGTCAGAGTCGAAGAGTGAGATCTTCTGGCATAGTTCCGGCGCGGTTCTTCGCCGCTTCTGCTACCGCGCGGGAATGAAAATTCAAGCGAAGCGGCTAAGTATGTAGATTCCTTCGAAGACGGCTGCTAGACGCCGGTTCAATTCCGGCCACCTCCATTTACGAAGAGTGTGTGAGTACTTGGAATGGCGACAGCCTTTGGAGCGCGGCAAGTTCTGATATTGCCGGCGAATTCCTCCAGCCGCGTTAGCGGCTATTGAAAATAGCCCGGCGTTTATGGCGTTTGAAAAATAAATGCGACCATGTGGACTGTAGGGGCGGGTATTCCCCGCCCTGGTCCGCGCCCCGGGCAATAGGGTGGGGAATACCCGCCCCTACGTCGCATTGCGTGGTTGCATTTAATAATCAAAGACCATAAACGCCGGGCTAAGATCACGCGGTCGCTGCTGCGACCGGGAAGAAAGACCCATCGTGGGCGCAGTGGCTGCGATGCGTGTCAATTTTGAATTCGCCAGCGGTATCACGAGTCGCCGCGCTCCAAAGACTCCGTCGATTACGCGCACCTTTCATCTGATTAAAATGAGTTCTCTCCCAATCGGCATTTTCGATTCCGGAGTTGGTGGGTTGACGGTTTTGCGCGCGGTGCGGAAGCGATTGCCGTGCGAGAACGTGATATACCTCGGCGATACGGCGCGCGTCCCTTATGGAATGAAATCGCGCAGGACGATCGAGCGGTACGCCATGGAAGACGCGGGTTTTCTGGCCCGCAAAGGCGTGAAAATGCTGGTGATCGCCTGCAACACTATCTCAGCGATGGCGCGCGAGCGCCTCAAATCCGAGTTCGATATGCCGCTGCTGAGCGTGCTGGGGCCCGGAGCGAGGATGGCCGCGCGCCTCACCCGGAGCGGGCGAATCGGCGTGATCGCCACGGAAGCCACGGTCGAAAGCGGAGCTTATGAGCAGGCTATACGGAGAGCGAGCGTGGATCGCGAAGTCGAAATTTTCTCGCGCGCCTGCCCGCTGTTCGTGCCGCTGGTCGAAGAGGGAGAAACGAACTCGCAGATCGCCCGCCTTGTCGCCGAGCAATATCTCGCCCCGCTGCGCGAGATAGGGATTGACACACTGGTGCTCGGATGCACACATTATCCTTTGCTAAAATCAGTGATCAAGTCCACAATCGGGGCGCCGAACGGAGAGAGCGTCGCGCTGGTTGATTCCGCCGAAGCCACGGCGGAAGAAACGGCGCAGTTGCTGGAAAGACACGGACTATTAAACCATCCTTTAGAATCGGCAGAACCGACGAACGCGGGCGAAAGCAGGTTTTACGTGACGGACGCGGCAGGTAGGTTCCACAGGATAGCGGAAAGGATTTTGGAAGAGCCTCTGGATCATCTGGAGGCGGTGGAAGTGTGGGGAAATGACAAACTCAAACCAGAATGACTCGCGTAAGGACGGACGCCAGCCGCTGGATTTACGGCCAGTGCGAATAACGGCCGGGTTCACGAAACATGCCGAAGGATCTGCGCTGATAGAGATGGGCGAAACGCGCGTTTTATGCACGGCGACGGTCGAAGAGAAAGTGCCCTCGTTCCTGAAAAACAAAGGCGTGGGATGGATTACGGCGGAATACGCGATGCTGCCCCGCGCGACTGAAAACCGCATGCCGCGAGAGACAGGCCGTGGCGGCCCTTCGGGGCGCACGCACGAAATCCAACGCCTGATCGGGCGCAGCCTGCGCTCAGTGGTCGACATGGCCGCGCTCGGCGAGCGCTCCGTGACGATCGATTGCGACGTGATTCAGGCCGACGGCGGAACGCGCACGGCCGCGATCACCGGCGGTTTCGTCGCGCTCGCGCTGGCCTTGAACAAGATAATGAATACGGGAAAGATCACTCGCGCGCCGTTGCGCGATTACGTCGGCGCGATCAGCGTGGGAGTGGTCGGAGAGCGCGTCCTGCTCGACCTCGATTACAGCGAAGATTCGGCCGCTGAAGTCGATATGAACGTGGTGCGCACAGGCGACGGGCGTTTTGTGGAAATTCAGGGCACGGCCGAGACCGAGCCTTTCGATAGGGAGACTATGAACCTACTGATCGATGCCGCCTCGATCGGCGTCGATCGTTTGGTTGCAATCCAGCGCGATCTCATCGTTCAGTCTTTGGACGGAAAAGAATTCCGCGCGATGGTCGATCCCGCGTCGCGCACAAAAATTAATTGGAAGGAAAACGCATCGTGACCGGACTATACCGTTTTTGCTCGCTGCTGTTTTTGTCCGCGTTCCTGTTTAACGCTGTCGCCTTCGCCCAGACCGAGGTCTTCGAGGACCCGGACGGGAAATACGCCATGAAGTTGCCTAACGGCTGGCTGGGTGTAGTCAACACCGACGGGCTGGGCCGCAATGAGGTAAACATCGTCTATAAAAACCGCGAGAACGGCGCGCTCAAGATCAGAGTGGGCGAGATAGCCCCCGGCGCGGCGCCGATGGATTTCGCGGCAAAAGACGAGCAGGATCGCGTTCGATTCGCGCCATCTTACGACAAACTCTCCATGGAAAAATTCCTGCTCGGCGGCTCCAGGATCGGCGCATTGCTCTCTTATGATTACAAGAATGCGGCCGGACAACCCTTCACCGGCCGAGTCTATTACGTGCCCATGGACGAAAAAACCATCTACATCCTGCAATTCACCGGCAGGCGCAACACTCTCGGCACGCTACGCAACCACACCGATCAAATCGCGCGTTCACTGAAGTTGAAATAAAGAAATAGGCCAGATAATACGGATAGGACAGATAAGACAAATAGGATTGTCTTATCTGTCCTATCCGTATTATCTGGAAATCAGGGAACCTCACATACGCAGGCGCCTGGATCGCGGCAATTCAGCCAGTTGAACCGAAACAGTCGTACGGCGTCGGCCGCGCACGACCTCCACTTGCACGGTATCACCGACTTTCTTGTTATTGAGCGCGCGATCCAGGTCGTCGCGCGATGCGATCTTCTGGCCGTCGATACCGACGATGATGTCGCCGCCGACCGGAACCACATATCTTCCTATCTGAACTTCATCCGTCGGGCCTTTGATCCCGGCCTTCTCAGCGGCGGCGCCGGGGACGAGGCCGGTCACCATCAGCCCTTCGTTCACCGGCAAATCCAGAGCGTTGGCCAACGGCGCGCTCAAAGGCAGATTCCCGACGCCGAGATCAGGTTTGCGAACGCGCCCATATTGCAGGATGTCCGAAATGATGCGCTTGGCCGTATCTACCGGGACCGCGAAGCCTATTCCGAC
>DASUFM010001006.1:0-4922 GCA_036274535.1 Blastocatellia bacterium | reverse complement strand
GTCGGAGATGAACTGACATCCGGCCAACCCGATTTGAGCGACAAACTTTAGGATAGAAGAAATAGTCACAGAGACACAGAGACACAGAGCGAAAAGAGAAAAGAAGCATTTCAGATAATCTCTTTTCCTGCCTTCCTCTGTGGCTCTGTGGCTTTGTGGCATAACAGGCGTCCTAATGTTGCTCGCTCCGATTTAGTGACGTTTTGTGGCCTGAGCCTGGATCAAAATTTTGACCGACTTCCTGATCAGCCTGCGAGCGTATTTGATTCCGAAATCGAAGCGGTTGATCTCGGCCACCGCCGCGAAGTATAGAATCTCATCGCCCTGAGGCGACCGGCTGCGATCGGTCAAAGTCACGTCGAGCGGGATCTCGCGGCTCTGGCCGTTGATCGTCAAGATCCCATTGACGCGCAGCATGTCTCTGTCTCTGCCGCGGCCCACGCTCACGCTCTGAAAATGAATCTCAGTGTGTTCGGCGGCGTCCAGAAAATCTTTCGATCGCAGGTGTTCGTCGCGCTTTTTGAGGCCGGTCGAGACGCTTGAGGCTTTGATCGAAGCCTCGGCCGACGAGCGGTAAATGTCGTTTTCGTCGAGCGTTATTTTTCCGGCGAAATCAGTGAGGCTGCCTTTGACCGTGAAGAACAGCATCCTGGCGCTGAATTCGACGGTCGCGTACTGGGGGTCAATGGTCCAAACAGTTAAAGCGCTCTCCGCGCTGATTGTCTCTGGCTGCATCTGACGTCTCCTTTAATTACGAAAAGTCAGCGAATTGACGCCATTGAAGCGAACCCAAATCCCGTGCCATTTGAAACTACAGGCTAATTGATGAGTACAGTAAACTTGTTCGACAGGGTGTCGCAGTATCGGGAAATAGAGCGTCCGCTTCTGGGAACATGTAATCCCAAAAGCGGACGTAATTGAAAGAGAATATGTGTTACTGCTGCCCGCTGCCTGCGGTAACTTCTTTGATCCTCTTGAACCGCCGGCGCGCGTCTATTCACACCGCAGCGCCACTATCGGATCGCCTAAAGTGAAGCCGGGATTCTTAATGAGCCTGCGCGCGCCGTGGCGCAGGTCTTGCCATAGTGTTCGCATAATTCCTCCAGAGGAGATGTCAGATGTCAGATGTCAGTAGCAAGTGAGGCGAGAGGTTTCTTCGCTGACATCTGACATCTGACATCTGACATCTGACATCTATTGATTAACGGCCGCGTAATGCCGCTGCCGTCGCGGCGTCGGCGGGAAAAAAGGATTCGACCGCAAGTTCTGACAAGGTGATATCGACAGGCGTTCCGAAAATCGTTGTCGTGCTGATAAATGAGAGAACGCCCTGTTCAGTGACAAACTGGAATGGCACAACAACGCCGGCGTAATCTTCGTTCTCGCCGCCCTCTCCCGCGCCGGGCACAGGATAGCCACTTAGTTCTTTCAGCAATTCTTCGAGAATCGGGTCGGCGGTCAATTCGATCTGACGGCGGAGGCGCGCCAGCAGGTGTGATCGCCACTGGGCGAGATTGGCGATCCGCGGCGATACGCCTTCCGGATGCAGGCTGAGTCGAAGCACGTTGATCGGCGGCTGCAGCAACGCCGGATCGGCTCCGGCCATCAGCGGCGGGATCGCTTTGTTGTAAGCGATAAGCGTCCAATGGCGGTCGATTGCAATCGCCGGATACGGCTCATGCCCCGCGAGTACAAGGTCGACGGCCTTGCGCGCGGACTGAAGCGCCGGATCCTCGAATGACCTCTCGGGATAAGCCGGCGCATATCCGGCGGCAAGTAACAGGGTGTTGCGCTCGCGCATTGGCACATCAAGCTGTTCTGCCAGCCGCAAGACCATTTCACGGCTTGGTTGCGAACGGCCAGTTTCGAGAAAGCTCAAATGCCTCGTCGAGATTTCAGCGTCAGTGGCAAGGTCGAGCTGGCTCAGGCGGCGCCTCTCGCGCCATTTGCGCAGAAGACTTCCCACCGGTTGAGTTTGAACGCCAGATTCCACAATCCAACAATAGCGCAGAA
The DNA here is from genome assembly GCA_036274535.1 of Blastocatellia bacterium. Lineage (GTDB taxonomy): Bacteria > Acidobacteriota > Blastocatellia > RBC074 > RBC074 > JAJVID01. Next base: position 2,909 of record DASUFM010001006.1, on the reverse strand, counting down.
CTAAATTTCTTTCCATTACCTCGGAGGTGTGATTCGCTGACGACAACGGCGGAATATGCGCGCAGGCAATAAACAAACCGCGGAGCAACTGTGTTGCTCCGCGGTTTGCCCAATCCTGTTTATCCTGTTTTATTGAGGTTCAGAAAAGAAAGTTTACAAATCGGGTTGATTGACAATGCCAGTCCATTCACCGCAGAGGCGCGGAGAACGCAGAGGGAGCGCGGAGTCGCTCTGCATAGGCTCTGCGCGCTCCGCGCCTCTGCGGTGAAAAAGGTCTGCGCCAATCGTTGTTCATCCTCGGCTCGAAGTTTGTAAACCAACTTACCTGATTCTCAATAATTTGAGGTTGCGGATTGGGTATTGGCCATTCAATTTCCAATATCCAATACCCGATCCAGAATGGCGTCCAGCCGGCTACTTCGTGGTTCCGCTCACTATGTTCGAGTAACTGGAACAGTCGCTCCCATTACAAGCCTTGATCCTGTATCGATAAGCGGTCCTTCGACTCAAATTCGTATTGGCGAAGGAAACGGCGTTTACTCCCGGTTGAACGATCATCGCGAAGTTGGAGCAGGTCGTCCCCTTGCAGCGCTCCAGTTCGAACTTCGTTTCATTATTCGATCTGTCGTCCCATGCCAGATCGATTCGAGTGTAGCTGAGCGCCGTCGTCCGCAGATTGCCCGGCGCCGCCGGGACGCCTGACGGCGCCTGCGTGGTGACTGAAGCGGTGTTGGAGTTATCCGACTCTCCGCCGTCGTTAAAGGCATGAACGCGGTAACTGTAGGATGCGCCTGCCGTCAGACCTGCGTTGCTGAAGCTGACTGCGTCTGCGCCGGTTCGGCCTATTTCCGAGAAGTTGGAGCATCCGGCGCCCTGGCAGCGCTCTATACTGAAACCATTCTCGTCGTCGGAGTTGTCAGCCCAGGTGATGGTCACCTGGCTGGAAGAGGCGGCAACCGCGGACAAACTGGTCGGGGCCGCCGGAGGAGGCGCGCCGCCGGACCTGCTGCAAAAAAGCGTTATGCTCCCACTTCCCTGATTTACCACGACCAGGTCCGGCAATGAATCGCCGTTCAGCTTTCCAATGGCTATGTCCACCGGAGTTTGCCCGACGCTGAAGCTGATGGGATCGCCATAAAGGTAATAACCCTGATTCAGAAAAACGGAGAGGTTATTGATTCCCCGGCTTACAACCGCATAGTCCAGGCGGCCGTCGCCGTTGAAATCCGCCGTATTTATTCCGGTAGGACTGTCGCCTCCGTAAAATTCTGAATATGAAGTGAAATTTCCGTGGCCGTCGCCGATCAGGACGTAGACAAGTGAGTAATAGGAATTCACGGTTCCTATGTCCAGGTTCCCGTCCCCGTCGAAGTCGCCGACCGCCAAGTCATCAGAATAGTCCCACACCCAGTTGAAGCGGGGCGCGTCAAATGTCGCATTGCCGTTGTTCAAAAGCACCGTGACATTACTGTTGCTGCCGAATCCGTTGTTGAGATACGCAATGTCTTTGAAACCGTCACGGTTGAAATCCGCAAGGGCTATTGATCGCGCGGCATATCCATTTCCATACGAATTGTTGAAAGCGAATTGGCCCTGGCCGTTGTTCAGCAATATGCCGGTCTCATTACACTGGCTTATGTCAGCCAGATCGTTATCGCCGTCCTGATCCAGATCGCCGATAGCGACGCCCTTCGAGAAATTGCATGTGTTGTAATTGGCCGGCGCGCCGAATACGCGATTGTCCTGATTAAACAGAACCGACACGGCGCCTGTTTGAGATGGGAATGCGACCGCGATGTCGTTTCGCCCGTCACCGTTCAGGTCGCCAATGTCCAGATCCAGCGCGATAGAGCTTGAGGGCCACAGCCCGTCCAATGAAATTCGATCGAACGAGCCCGCGCCGTCGCCGAAGAATAGTTGCAAGCTTCCCTGAAGACCAACCACCGCAATATCATTTCGCCCGTCCCCATCCAGATCGCCAATTTTTGCGGCAGAGGGGCTCGCCCCGGCGCTCAGAGACATTTTGCTGTAATCGGACGCCGACGTGGCCCCAACTGGCTTCGAACTCGGCAAAACAAGGTAGACGATGGCTGAAACAACCAGCCCCGTAACTACAAATCGCCAGAAAGTTACGGCGCCCGATTTCTGTTGTTTACTAATCGCGCGACCTGAGTAGGCGTTTTCTTTCATATCGCAGCTCTCCTTTACTGATACTTTAGACAGACGTTTGGAAATAACGGCAGGCGCTGCCTGTGTTAAGAGCGGTTTCCGGCGCCACAGCGCGCGGAAATCACTGAAAGTGATAACCGCCGCGCCACACAGCATCATTCGTGACTACTTTTCATCCGCCTGAAAGCCGTTGTAACTTACCGTAAGTGACTGGGATTGAAGATCATCAGCAGGCGCGACGACCAATGCGCCCTGGGGGATGACCAATAGTTTGGAGTGAATAACGGTTTTGTAGTTTGTTTTACCGGCGGGCAATCTACCGCTGAAGAATATCGGGGGTCAATATATATACGGTTACGTAACTGTTACACCTAACGCCTGCCTAACAATCAAACGCTGTATATAGGGCCTGGCGGGCGACTAACAGTTACCTAACCTTTTGATCTGTTAACTCACCGAGAGGCTCCGGCTCGAAAGATCGCCTTCGGAATCATCGAATGTACGCCTTTCGTACCATCCACCAATTGCGTAATGCTGAAATCTGCAGCGACGCTGGACAGCATATATGCGTCGTCGCGGCTGAGTTTCTTTTCCGTCACCAGAAAATCAATCATCTCGCGCGCCGCGATCCTGGTGGCTTCGGTCAGGTCCTCATTCATTCCCATTGTCATAAAAGCCGCGGGAGTTCCGGCTCTGGGCCAGCGCAATTTCATAATACCCCCATGCGACTGTTTTGGGCG
>DASUFM010001005.1:0-15536 GCA_036274535.1 Blastocatellia bacterium | reverse complement strand
GTTTCTCTCTCCAGACACTTTGTACCTCCGAACCAATAAAGCGACGGCGTTGTGAAGATGATTCCGCTCATCGTCGCTTGAATTGCCGGACTATGAATTGAACAGTCGGTTTTGGGGTATAACCGAAGAGTTAAGCAATGTGTTGGCCGAACGGGCGTGAACAAAACGAATACGCCTCTCCTGCGCTTTATCTTCGATTTGCTTTCCGCTGAAAAGCGCGTCGTGGCAACTTGTTGTTGCGCGGCCCTTCACTGCTTTAATCAATTTACACGGAAACCCGCATCATAAAGGGCGGTTCATTATCTTTTCTCGGCTAGACGTTGTCAATTTCCCGGTTTTCGTTTGGTAAGACCGATTAAGTTTTGCCAAAATGAGCGCGTTTGACTTAAAATTCCGTCTGTCGTCTGACCTTCCATCAACCAACGAATCACAAGAATAGGGCTTATAGGGCTTATAGGGCTTATAGGGCTTATAGGGCTTATAGGGCTTATAGGACTATTCAAGGAGACAAAATGAAAAAGCAGGATTCCATTTCGCGCAGAACCATATTGAAAGGCGCGGCCGCCGCGACGGCTGCCTCGACTTTTACCATCGTCAACGCCAAATCGATTCGCGGCACGGCGGCCAATTCGATGGTCGAAATTGGATTCATCGGCTGCGGCGGGCAGGGCACGCGGGACTCGCAGTTGCTTGAAGCCACCGGCAAAGCCAAGATCGTCGCGCTGGCCGATTATTTCCAGGACCAGCTCGACAAAGCGACCGCGAGGTTCAAGGTTGATCCGAAGCGCGCTCACCTGGGGATCGACGCTTACAAGGAAGTCATCGGCTCGAAGGTCGACGCGGTGTTGTTGACCACGCCGCCGGGCTTCCGCCCCGAACATTTTAAAGCCGCCGCCGCCGCCGGTAAACACATCTACGCTGAAAAACCGCTGGCGGTTGACGTGCCCGGCTGTCATACCGTGATGGAGGCCGGCGAAAAGTGCAAGGCCAACAATCAGACTGTCATCGTCGGCCTGCAGCGCCATTATTCGAAAGCCTATCGCGGCGCCAAGAAACTGATTGACGAAGGCGCGCTCGGAACGATCGCGATGGCCCATTCGGCCTGGGACCAGGGCGACCTCTGGCGGCGCGAAAAACGCGGAGAGATGAAATCAGAGCTCGATTGGCAGATCCGCAACTGGTATTACTTCACCTGGCTTTCAGGCGACCACATCGTCGAACAGAACATTCACAACATGGACGTGATCAGTTGGATGTTGAACGCGCATCCGGTCAAGGCCTACGGCAGCGGCGGCAGGCTCTGGCGCAAGGACATCGGCCACATCTATGATCACTTCAACATTGTTTACGAGTATCCGAACCAGGTCCTGCTCAATAACACATGCGTACAGATCGACGGCGTGCGCGGCGACGTGTCGGAAACTATTCGCGGCAGCAAGGGCACGTTCACGACCACGGCCGGCAAAGGCGGCACCGGCGGCGTGCGTATCGAAGGCGTTCCGGCCAAGCGCGGCGCCGAAACCCCGATGATCTACGCCTACGAAGGCCAGGACGACAAACATTACGACCAGGAAGCGCTCGCTTTCGTCAACAGCGTGCTCGGCCAGGGCGAAGGCGAAGACAAATACCGCAATGACGCCAGGTACGGCGTCGAAAGCACGTTCATGGCCATCCTCGGCCGCGAAGCGGCCTACCGTAAAGAGTGCCTCACATGGGATGAACTGTGGAATTCGAACAAGAAACTGGGCTTTAAACCGGAGTCGAAGGCTGATTAATAAGACAAATAGGACAAACAGGACAAATGGGATATATTGTTATGTCCTATTTGTCCTATTTGTCTTTTTTGTCCTATGTTTTCCAGATTCATCTTTTTTTTACTGCTTTTATTAACCGTTATTTTGAAATCGCCTCCCATTGCGCTTGCGCTCGGATTGGGGTTCGGCCTCGGCTTCTCGAACCCATACGCCAAACAAACCAGATCGCTTTCCAAGACGCTGCTGCAGGCCAGCGTTGTAGGGCTCGGGTTCGGGATGAACCTGCGCGACGTATTGCGCGCGGGGAGTTCGGGCTTCCTTTACACGGCGGTGGGCATTGCGGTGACGCTGATGGCCGGCGTCGCGCTGGGGCGATTACTGAAAGTCGAGCGGACGCCCGCGCTGTTGATTTCGGTAGGCACGGCGATTTGCGGGGGCAGCGCGATCGCCGCCGTCGGCCCCGTAGTCGGGGCTGACGAAGAAGAGATGTCGGTCTCGCTTGGAGCGGTCTTTATTTTAAACTCGATCGCGCTGCTGATTTTTCCGGTCATCGGCCACAGCTTCTCACTCAGCCAGGAGCAGTTCGGCTTGTGGGCCGCGCTGGCGATTCACGACACCAGCTCGGTTGTCGGGGCCGCGGCGAAATATGGGGCCGCGGCATTGGCGGTCGGCGCGACGGTGAAACTCGCGCGCGCGTTGTGGATTGCGCCTCTGGCGGTGGGAACGGCGTTCCTCAAACGCCGGGAGGCCAGGATTCAGTGGCCATGGTTCATTCTCTTTTTCTGCGTCGCCTCGGTAATCAGAACCGGGGTTCCGGCCGGCAGGGAAACCTTCGATATACTCACTGAGGTCGCGCGCCTGGGGCTGACGGTGACGCTGTTTCTGATCGGCTGCGGGATTTCGAAGAAGACTTTACGGGCCGTGGGCGTAAGGCCGCTGGCGCAGGGCGTGATCCTGTGGGTGATCGTCGGCGCGCTGTCGCTGGCGTTGATCCGGGCTGGAGTGATCGGCCTCTGAAGCGGCGCGCTTGAAGCGATGATCAGCGGAGTCCTATACTCAACCCTGAATCGCATTCAAGGAACATGAAAGTATAGGCGCCTTATGCAACTCTCGTACGCTCAAATTCCTCGTCGCCGGGTGAATCTTATGGACATCAAAGATCCATTTAGTTTCGTTGCGCCCAAAGTTCGTGACGCGGCGATCAAAACCGCCGCGCAGTTGAACCATCTGGGCATCCGTTATGCGCTGGCTGGGGGATTGGCGGTCGGCGCTCACGGCTACATTCGAGCCACTACCGATGTTGATTTTTTAGTCGGGGAAGAAGCCTTCGATCATCAAGGACCGCTTGTGGCTTTCAAAGCCGGTGTGCCCATTGAAGTGGATGGGATACGGATAGATTACCTGTCGCCGGCGTCGCTCGGCCCACAAATGGAACAGATTCTCGATCATCCTCCGATGAGCGAAGGACTGCCAATCGTCCCAATCGAAGCGCTCATTTACATGAAACTCGTGGCGAAGCGGCGGAAAGACCTGGTGGACGTCGTTGAGCTTGTCAAAGCCGGCGCAGATGTGACGCTTGCGCGTGATTATCTCAAACAATATGCCGTTGATCTGGTTCCGATGTTTGAAGAACTGGCCAATGAGGCGCTTGCCGAATGACGAATAATCAGGACTCCACGTTGACCACTTCGTCCCCAACGCCTCCATGATTGTCGCCTTTGGGTAAGACCTCTGGCGGCAGGTCGAAGGGCAGTTGTGGGTCGCGCCAGTTGTCGAGCATGGCCACCTGCTGGACGCAGGCGATGGTGCAGAATTTCGCGCACGGCTTTTCGGCGTAAAACTCATGCTCGATGTGCTCGATCGTGTACTCCTGGAGCGGGATGCCCGGGAAGCCGCGCTGTTGCGAGCAGTAATGGACCAGCCCGTCTTCGCAGATGTATAGATATCGCGCGCCCGCCCTGCAGCGCCAGTCGTGAGGCCGTCCGTAGGCCAGGTTGTCCTGAAATTGATTCAGCCATCCGAACTTCTTCTTGCCGCGCCGCCGCAGCTTTTTGTAGACCTCTTCCTCGACTCCGCTGAGGGGTTTCAACTGGCCATTACCGTCGTGAATCACGCCGAGCGTCGAGCCGAAGCCGAGTTCGATCGCGCGTTCGGCCACGACCAGCGCGTCCTGCGGATTTTTGATCCCCCCGCCGATCACCGAATTAATGTTGACGTGAAACTCGGCGTATTGCGACAGGTAGACCAGGTATCGGTCAATCACCTTGAGGCTCTTCTGTGAAACTTTGTCGGGTTTGACGTTGTCGATGCTGATCTGAAGGTATTCGAGACCGGCCTGGTTCAATTTTTTGATGTTGTCGCGTGACATGTAATAGCCGTTGCTGATCAGCCCGGCCATCATCCCGCGCGAGCGGATGTGCGAAATGATCTCGTAAATCTGCGGGTGCAACATCGGCTCGCCGCCGCTGATGGTGATGACGGAAGTCCCGAATGAAGCCAGTCGATCAAGGCGTTCCTTCATCACGTCGAGCGGCACGGGCTCCGAGACCTTGTCATATTCGTTGCAATAGCCGCAGGAGAGATTGCAACGGCGCATCGGGATGACGTGAGCCAGGATCGGATGTTTTGTCGAGGCCAGGCCTTTGATTACCAGTTTTGTTTCACGCGCGATTCTTTTAAGTTTACTACTGCGAAGCTCTTTCATGGGGAATTCGGGTTACCGGGGCGCCTCCTCCTTTGAAGGAGTCAGGGAGTTATCTACTGCGAACGAATAGGGAAGGGGGGCGCGCCTCGTCCTTATCCACACACAACAATTGAGCCAGATTGAATCGGAGAAATCCAGGCGGGCGCCACCATCGGCGCCCGCCCCTATGATTGATGAGGTATGGAGCTACTTCACTATCCTGGTTCCGCCCGGCAGGTTTACGGAGAACGCGCCGTTGGGCACATTCGCGTTCAACTGCGGGTTCTTGAAGGTGACCACCGTCACGTCGCTGTTCCGTTCGACCACGCTTAGCCGCACCGGAATCCAGCTCTGCTGACTGACCCAGATGTCAATGCTGGCGAATTGTTCGGGGCCTTTCGGAGTCAGGCGCAGCATGCTGGTAGTCATGCCTTCGATCGTTTCGTCTTTGACGAAGCTGATATTGTATTTGCCGGACGTCGATTTAAGGGAGCCGTTGAGCCCGATGGTGATGAATTGAGCGAGTCCGCCCTGTTTGCCTTTCGAGATTTTGGACGCGAGGCCTTTGAACGCCTGGTTGATGCGCGGCTGGTAATAAGTGTAGTTGTCGCCGTCGACCGCGAGGACGTCCTTGCTGGGCTTCGTGTAATCGATCCGCAGCTTCTGTTTCGCCCCGGGCTTGTAAATCAACTGGCCGTATTCGGAATCGGTCACGCCGATCTGATTGTTGGTCTTTTCAAGAACCATCTCGGCCTTGAGGCTCTTCAAATCATGATTGGCCTTCTCCATCTTGTTGAGAATGCCGGTTAAAATCGACGCCTGCGCGTTGGCGGAAGCCGGGGGCTCAGCTCCAATAAGCAATAGAGATATTCCGGCGATAATCGCCAATGACATGAGATTTTTCATTAATATAACTTCTCCATAACTGTATGGCGTTTTTGAGGGCGCCAAGCGGCGCCCGATCATTTAAACCGGACCCAATAAATGACTTTTCCATCGGGAGAGGTGAAACGCTTCAATTCGTCTATCGCGACGTCACTTGCAAGTTTGTCTCGCAGGTAGAGCCTCAGCGCTTCTTCCGGAGTCTGAGACAGTTCGTTCTGATTTCGCCCGCTCAAAAAAAACTTCAACTCCGCGTCCTCGACATAAGTTTCGCCGGGCTTCGACGCGAATCCTGCCTGGCTCTTTTGGACCTGGTCCGCCGGTTTTTGGACTGCCCGGTCGCGATCTCCGAAGTACCTGCTCGGGACCAGAAAGACCGTCAGCACAATCAGCAGACAGAGCGCGTCGTATTGCCACGTCCCGCGGGAAAATGACCAGAGAAGGACGTTTTTTATTCCGACCAGGAGCGACTTCATAGAACTACTGCACTGCCCACTGTTTCAACTCTCCCTGACGATGGTCCCGTCGCGCATCTCAATGGTTCGCGAAGCCACAGTCGCGGCTTCGGGGTTATGCGTGATCATGACAATCGTCTGCTTGAACTCCCGATTGAGTTCCCGCAACATATCCAGCACAATTGTAGAGTTTTCCGTGTCCAGATTTCCAGTCGGCTCGTCGGCCAGAATGATTGAGGGGCGATTTATAATGGCGCGGGCGATCGCGACTCGCTGCTGCTCACCTCCCGACAACTCCAGCGGCTTGTGCCGCATTTTATTTTCCAATCGCAATAATCGCAAGATTTCGCGGCGGGCGTTCGCGTCCAGGGGCGGCTTGCCGTTGGCGTGAATTTGCTCGGCCAATTTCAAATTTCCCTCCGCCGTCAGCGTCGGGAAGAGATTGAACCGCTGGAAGACGAATCCGATCTTGCGGCGACGCAACTCGGTGCGCGCGGCGTCGCCCATCACGGCCAGATCCTCGCCGTCGACTATGACGCGGCCCGAACTCGGTCTGAGCAGGCCGCCCAGGATGTGCAGCAGCGTCGATTTACCGCATCCGGACGGCCCCATGATCGCGACGAATTCGCCCGGCGCGACTGAGAGGTCGACTCCACGCAGCGCGTTGACGTCGACTTTGCCTACGCGGTAGACCATCTTTAATTCTTCGGTTTTTAGAATAGCGCTCATTTCAACAACTTCGTTGCGTATGGCATTTATGTTTTCCACCATGGCCACGCAACCGCCATATTCTTTATTCACCATATTTATCTATTCGCTATATTTATCTATTCGTAGGACAGGGCTTTCACGGCGTCTTGATTCGCCGCGCGCACCGCCGGGTAGAGCGCGCCGACCGCCCCCGCCCCGAGTCCGATCAAGGCCGCCGCCAGAATCCACGTCCAGTGAAATTCGAGCTTCAGGCTGGTCGCCTGTTCGATCCCGAATCCCGCGACCATGGCCACGGCGAGGCCGGCGACGATCCCGATCAGGCTGATCGCGATGGCTTCTTTTTCGATGACTCCGATGATGTAAGTTTTCGAAGCGCCGAGCGATTTCAGAATGCCTATTTCGCGCGTCCGTTCAGTGATTGTCGTGTACATGGCCAGCAGTATGACCAGCGAACTGACGACCATCGATAAACCCATGACGGCCCTGACGAAGCCTTTAATACCCGGAACCTGGCTCCCGAAATTAAGGCCTATATCGCTCGTCAGCACGACCTGATTGCCGGGCAGTTCCTTGTCAATACGCCGCACGACCTCTTCAGGGGCGACTCCGTCATCAACTTTGATCAATATCCCCAGGCATTTGTTTTCCTGGGACAGGGCGCGCTGCAGCGCGCCGAGCGACATCTTTATCCGCGATCCGATCTCCGGCCCATATATTCCGGCGACCTTCAAGGTTTTGCCGAAGACCTGAATCGGGCTGCCTACGCCGAGCTTACTGTGTTGCGCCTTGAACCGGTCAATGATGACCTCGTCGTCGGATTGGAAGGAGCGCCCCTCGACGATCCCCATACCGCTGATCCCCATATATGTGTCGAGATCGATGGCGTCCACCATCTCGAAGCCGAGACCGGTATTCCCGGTCTGCACGTAATGCCCGAAGGGGCTGACCATCTTCACCCCGGGAATCTTCTTCAGGCGGTCGGCGTATCGAACGTCGAGCGGCATGGCGTTCGACGTCGAGAGCGTCCCCCCTCCCATGCGATAGAACTGAATCTCGGCCCCGACCCCCTTCTCGCGTCTGATGCGGTCGTTGAGCAGGCCTCGCGCCAGCCCGGTGTTGAGAATGATCAGAATCACGCCCAGGGCCACGCCGGCCATGCTGATCAGCGTGCGTGTGGGGCGCTGCCGGATGTTCGATAGAACCAGATTGTCCATGGAATTCAGTTTTTCTTCTCCGGCTTGTCCAGATCGACCTCGCGGAATTTTTCGGTGTTTTCGAGCGTGAAGGCGGTCGGCTTCAGTTCGGGATTGATCTGGAACTTCTCGTCGTTGAAAGTCAACCGCGCATTGTAGCCGTCGTGCGGGCGATTTACCAGGATCACCCCCGGCCAGTTGGCCTCCGGGCTGGATGGGGCGCCCGTACTGGATTGGCTGCCGGAGTTGAATTTCTTGTAGTCGGAATATTGAACTTCGGTCGCGAGTTGGCCCTGATTGTCGAAGATCTGCTGGCGGGTGAATAGCGCTCCGTTCGTGCGGTCAAACCAGAATTTCCGGCGGGGCCGCGCCGGCCCCTGCCCTTCGGGCGAGGCTTCCAGTTCCGAGATCACATAGAAACTTCGCAGGATTCTGGCGCCCCTTCTGGCTCCCGGTCGCGTGTCAGCCTCCTCGACAAGCGTCTCTTCCATTGAGAAACCGAAGCGCGGGTCCTTCAGGGAGATCGGGCGCATCATCAGGGCCTCGGAGAAATGGAAAGGACGCGCCGATGAGATCGCGCTCTCTTTCTCTTTACCTTTGAGCCTGGCCAGCCACGCGCTGTAATCCGCGTCATTCGTCCCGATCAGAAACTGCTGGTATTCCGAAGGATAATAGATCGCGACCCTGAAGCGGTTCGATTCCGAAACCATGTCAGCGATCTTTGTCCCGAAGCCGGCATTAATCAGCATCCTGATTTTATCGGGGCGCTGCTGCACCAGAGTCAGGGTCGCCTCGAAACGATACTTTTCCGACGCGGCGGCGTCGGTGAACAACATATAAGCCTGTGAAGTGCTGAGCGATTGCACATCCGTGAAGGGCTGAAGCTGCTTGATTAGATCGTCGAATTTAGCCTCCGTCAGCGGCGTGAGCAGCTTCGGGATTGTGTAGTCCTTGCTTTTTACGAGACTAGAACATGAGGCGCTCAGGATAATCATTATGAGCGTCGCGGAGGCCAGGACGGCGCGGCGGGCGCGACAGCCGGCATGGCTTTTTGAATCTTCCTGCAAGAGACAGCCAACTCGAACCATAGTGCAGTCAGTATACCAATCAAGAGCGTTAAACAAGGTCGTGAAACTAACAGAAGCCCTTGTTCCTTGTCAAACTTCAACCTCAGCCGGATTCTCACGCGCGCCCGGCCCCATTACATTAAATAAAGGCCAGCTTGACGCGATTTGCGCTCCTCGCGTACACTTCGCCTACGTCGAACCTTCCAACTCGGGTTATTTCGTGGAGACGCGACATTTTGCGTTTCTACCATAGCTGGTCGGGAAAAATTGTCGGGCATTCGGGCAAGAAATTCCCTCGCCCGCGTTCCGACAAAGACATCCCAGACAAATCCTAACCAGGAAGGAGCCGCGTGAGGCGGCGCCGATAGGAGAGAAACCTTTATGCAACATCGATTTTTCGAACGGACGCCGGCGCGTCGCATCGCGCTGTTTCTGATTTTCGCGCTGTCGATCTCTTCATTCGTCATGCCGTCCTTTGGCCGGGCCTTAGGGTGGACTGGCGGAGCCTTCGCCCAGGATGATAAGCAGGATAAAGAGCGGGAAAAGAGAAAGAAAGAGAAGGCCAGAAAGAGCCAGGAAGAGAAGGTCAAGAGCGTTTACAAAAGATGGAAGGACGAAGACGTTCGCTGGATCATCACCGATGAAGAGCGAAAGGTCTTCGACGGGCTCAAGACCGACGACGAGCGCGAGCAATTCATCGAACAGTTCTGGTTCATTCGCGACCCGGATCCGGACACCGACGTCAACGAATACCGCGAAGAGTATTACCAGCGCATAGCCTACGCCAACGAACATTTCACCAGCGGCATCCCCGGATGGAAGACTGACCGCGGGCGCATCTACGTTATGTTCGGCAAGGCCGATCAGATCGAATCTCATCCGTCGGGCGGCAGTTACGACCGTCCCGCATGGGAAGGCGGCGGCACGACGTCCACTTATCCTTTCGAAATCTGGTGGTATCGCTATATTGAGGGAGTCGGCTCGGACGTCGAGATCGAATTCGTCGACCCGACCGGTTCCGGCGAATACCGCATCGCGCGCAGTCCCGATGAAAAAGACGCGCTGCTTTACACTCCGAACGCCGGCCTGACGCTCTCCGAACAGCTCGGGTTGACCACCAAAGCCGATCGCATCGCTTACGGCGGCTACGGCGCCGGCGGCAACAACCAGAATGCGCTCTTCGGTCAGCGGGCGAAAGACAATCCGTTTGAAAAACTCGACCTGCTCGCCAGATTGTCGCGGCCTCCGAAAGTCAAATTCAACGATCTCGCGAACGCCGCCGAATCCGACCTGCCGAAACCCAGCTTCGACACGCTCAACGCCGCGTTGAGCATCAGCATGATGCGGGTGACCGATACCGCCGTCATGACATCATTCACCGTCCAGATGGAAAATCAGGACCTGGTTTACAAGGAAGTCGGCGGCTTGCCGCAGGCGGCGATCAACATCTACGCCAAGATCACCAACGTCTCCGGACGCCGCGCCGGGCTCTTCGAAGATGTCGTGACGTCGAGCTTCACTCCCGAAGCGCTCGCCATCGGCACGCAGCAGAAATCGGCTTATGAGAAGAACATCGTTCTGCCGCCCGGCAAGTACAAGGTCGATCTCGTCGTGCGCGACGTGAACAGCGGAAAGACTCAGGTCATCAAGCTGGGCTTTGCCGTTCCGAAATACGAGGAAAACAAACTTTCAACCTCGACCATGATCCTGGCTTCGAAGATCGAACCGCTCAACGGGCGTCTGCCGAGCGGACAGTTCGTGCGCGGCTCGCTCAAAGTGATGCCGAACGCGACCGCCGAATTCAAACAAGATCAGACCCTCGGCATTTACATGCAGGTCTACAACGTCGGCATGGACCAGGCGACGCTGCGGCCGAGCGTGGACATCGAATACCTGATCACGCAAAAAGGCAAAGAGATCATGCGGATCAAAGAGGACGGCAAGAACGGACTCAGCTCGATCAACAGCAGGCAGATGACGCTGGCGCGATTGATCCCGCTCAAGGACTTCAAACCGGGCTTTTATGACGTCCAGGTGGTTATCAAAGACAATGTCCTTAATCAGACGCTGACTACTGATAAGGATGTATTTCAGGTGAAATAAGAACTATAGGACAGACAAGACAGATAGGACAGATAGGACGGACATACTTTCCTATCTGTCCTATTTGTTTTATCTGTCCTATTTTTGACCCTCCCACACCACCTCGCCATTAATCACCGTCATCAGGCATCGCGTCTTTAAAATATCCATCTCAGGAACCTTCATGATATCGGCTGACAGCGCGGTCAGGTCGGCGAATTTTCCGACTTCGATCGAGCCTCTGGATTTCTCTTCGAAGGCGGCGAATGCGGGCCAGATAGTGAACATTTTCAGCGCCTGTTCGCGGGTCACGGCCTGCTCGGGATGCCAGCCTTCGCCGGAAAATCCCTTTTGATCCTTGCGGGCGACGGCGGCGTAGAATTCGATCATCGGTTCGCCGCGTTCGACCGGGGCGTCGGAGCCGCCGGCGATGATGGATCCTTGCTTGAGGAAACTCTGCCATGCGTACGCGCCTTCGAGTCGTTTCATTCCGATGCGGCTGGGGGCGAAGTGCAGGTCGCCGATCGCATGCGAGGGCTGCATTGACGGAATGATTTTGAGTTTGGCGAAGCGCGGGATGTCGTCTGGATGGACGATCTGCGCGTGTTCGACGCGCCAGCGCGGGTCGCTCCTGTCCTGGCGCTCGATCATCGGCGTGGTGTTGAAGGCTTTTTCGTACCAATCGAGGATCGTGCGGTTGGCGCGGTCGCCGATGGCGTGGACTTCGACCTGTACGCCTTTGCGCAGCGCGTCCTGCAGCATGGGCAGCACGTCCCCTTCTTTCTGAGTCAGGAACCCGGCGGTGTCGTGATCGGCGTAAGGTTCGAGCAGCGCCGCGCCTTTGGACCCGAGCGCGCCGTCTATGGTCACTTTGATCGTGCGGATCGTGAGTCTTCCGTCATACAAGCCGACCTGCGGCCCTTCGCGCAGCAGGCGCTGGGCGTCTGCGCCGGGGCCGCGAATGGCTTCGTAGAACCGAAGCCTCAGTTTCTTTTCGCTGAGCAGCTTTTTCATCATCTCTATCTGAGACCACTGGACGCCGGCGTCGTGGATTTGCGTCCAGCCGAGCGAGAGGCTTCTCTTATCGGCCAGGATCAACGCCTGTTCCAGATCGGCGTCGGTGGAGGACGGCAGGTGGCGCGCGACCATCGGCTGCGCGCGGTCTAACAGCATTCCGTTCGGCTCGCCGTTCTGCTTGTCTTTCATGATTTCGCCGCCGAAAGGATTTTCGGTGTCCTTGTCGACACCTGCGATCTTCAGAGCCGCGCTATTGGCCACGGCGCCGTGGCCGTCGGCGCGCGTCAGGTAGACGGGATTATTCGGAGCGATTTTGTCCAGGTCCCATCGGGTCGGGAAGACCGGAGGCTTCCAGAATGTTTCGATCCATCCGCGCCCCGTCACCCACTCGCCGGGTCTGGCCTTGTCTACGCGCGCTTTGACTTTGGCCAGAAAATCCTCGAGGCTCGTCGTCCCTTCCAGGTTGAGGTTCATCTCGCGTAATCCGACGCCGGAGAAATGATAGTGCGAATCCACCAGACCGGGCACTACCGTCGCGCCTTTCAGGTCTATGACCTTCACGCCTTTGACCTCGTATTTCTTCGCCTCGGCGTTCGATCCGACGAAGACAATCTTGCCGTATTTGGCCGCGACGGCCTCGGCCTTCGGTTTATCGTCATTGCCGGTGTAGATATTTCCGTTTTTAAAGACAATCTCAGCCTCGGGTTCTTTTTTCTGCCCTGACGCGACCCGCTCATTGGGCGTGGCGAACAGTACAGCGCCGATGATTAGAATCGGAACGATGAATCTCATGTTTCCTCCGGTTGTAGTGAGTAAGAAGATAAAGGATAGAGTATAAAAGATGGAAGATCGAGCGTCGCCGCGTTATTTTCGATCTTCCATCCTCGATCTTCTATCCTCGATCCTCGCCTTTCATATTCGTCACACATGGTTTATATGAATGGGAGCGTTTTGGCTGTGAGGAGCCATGGTCCACAACCATAATCACTCAAACTCTGAAAGAGATTATAAAACCCGAAAGGAAGGGCACGATGAATCGCAGGGATTTTATCGCCACGGGGCTGGCCTCAGGCGCTTCGGCGCTTGCCGCGTCGAATGTGTCATTTGCCGGCGAGGGCGCCGAACCCGCCCACAAGTTCAAACTCAACTATGCGCCGCATTTCGGCATGTTCAAATTGCACACCGGCAACGACTTTGTAACTCAGTTGCAGTTCTTTCACGACCAGGGCTTCACGGCGCTCGAAGACAACGACCTGATGAGGCGCACGGTGGCCGAGCAGGAATTGATCGGCAAGACTTTGGCTGATCTGAAAATGACGATGGGAGTTTTCGTGGCCACGAAGGATTTCAGCAATCCGACCTTTGCCGTCACAACCTGGAAGCCTGAGAAGCGCGAGCCGATCCTCAAGGAAATTCGCGAAGCGGTCGAGGTCGCCAAACGCGTCAACGCCAAATGGTGTACCGTTGTGCCCGGCTGCCACGACGAATATCTGGATAAGGAATATCAGACGGCCAGTGTGATCGATATGTTTCGCCGCTGCGCCGAGATTTGCGAGAAGGCGGGGCTGGTGATGGTGATGGAGCCGTTGAACACGCGCATCAATCATCCGAAACTCTTTCTGAACAAGATAGGACAGGCCTATGAGATCTGCCGCGCGGTCAACAGCCCTTCGGTCAAGATTCTTTACGATATGTACCACCAGCAGATTACCGAAGGAAACATCATTCCGAATATCGATCTGGCATGGGAAGAGATCGCTTACTTCCAGGTAGGCGACAATCCCGGACGCAAGGAACCGACGACTGGCGAGATGAATTACCGCAACATCTTCAAGCACATCTACGCCAAAGGTTTCAAGGGCGTGGTTGGAATGGAGCATGGCCTCAGGGACAATAAAACCAAAGAGGGCGAACAGGCCTGTATTCAAGCCTACGTTTGGAGCGACAGTTTTGAGACTAATGGCTGATAATATTTCAATGAGATGAAAATAGGACAAATATACCGGTTTTCAGATGTGTGAAGATGGTTAGCCACAGAGGCGCAGAGACACAGAGAAAGAAAGAGAGGGAAAGATCTGGAGAAAGGCTGCATTGCGATCCAGCAATTTTTCCCTCTCTGCGCCTCTGTGGCTATTTATCCATATGAAAACCGCTGTAGGATAAATAAGACACATGGCTCCTATTTGTCCTATTTTCCAAGGGGACTGGAAACTGATGAGCGAAATAATGGCTGCGCGCTATGGAAGAGTGAAGACTCTGACCCGCAGTTTTTTGATTTTTGTGGTTATGGCCGCCTGTCTGACGCCACAGGGGATGTCGCAGCGACGCAAGCCGGCGCGGTCACAACCCGGCAAGCGGCAGGTCAAAGCGCGGGCCGCGCCGCCGGAAATTCAGGCCGCGCTCGACCGCATCTCGGCGGATTCTCTGCGCGGCCATCTCTCTTTCATCGCATCCGACCTGCTCGAAGGGCGCAATACTCCGTCGCGAGGTCTTGATATCGCGGCCGAATATATCGCCGCGCAGTTCCGCCGCGCCGGGCTGGAACCCGCCGGCGACGCCGGAAACCAGAGCTATTTTCAGACTTCGGAATGGACCGTGGGGGCGGCAAAGGACAATATTGTCGAACTGGTCGTTGACGACGGCAAGCAGAAGATGCGCGCGCGCGCGGACCAGCTCGCCGCGCTCGGCGTCAAAGTTGAGCGGCAGGCTGATGGAACGAATGGAGGTTCGGAAAAGCCGGCTGTCAAACTGCGCAACGTCGTCGGCCTGTTGCGCGGCTCCGATCCGGCGCTGAAAGACAGCTATGTGATCGTCTCCGCGCATTACGATCACATCGGTGTTCGGCCGGCGGGCGAAGGCGACCGCATCAACAACGGCGCGAATGACGACGGCAGCGGAACGGTTTCGGTGATCGAACTGGCTTCGGCCCTGGCTGGCTTGAAACAGAAGCCGAAGCGCAGCGTCGTTTTTATCACATGGTTCGGAGAAGAGAAGGGCCTGCAGGGGTCGCGGTACTACGCCCGCCACCCACTCTTCCCGCTGGATAAGACCGTCGCCATGGTCAACCTCGAACAAGTGGGGCGCACCGACGACAGCGAAGGGCCGAAACTGAAATCCGCGACGCTCACCGGCTTCGACTTCACGGATCTCGGACCGATCTTTCGCGCCGCCGGGGCAAAGACCGGCGTCGATGTTTACAAGAACGAGAAGAACAGCGACGCGTTTTTCCCTCGCAGTGACAATCAGGCGCTGGCCGACGCCGGAATCCCGGCGCACACGCTCTGCGTCGCGTTCGATTATCCCGACTACCACAAGCCGGGCGATCATTGGGAGAAGATCGATTACGCGAATCTGGCCGGGGTCGACCGGACGGTCGCGCTCGCGCTCCTGGCGATCGCGGACAATCCAGAACCGCCGAAGTGGAACGAGTCGAATCCGAAGACTGCGAAATATGTACAGGCCTGGAAGTCGCTTCACAAGTAAAGGATTTCAGCCACGAATGAACACGAATGAACACAAATCTTTTTCTTGAGTCTATGATTCATTCGTGAATATTCGTGTTCATTAGTGGCTGAGACTATTTTCCTTAAATGTTAATCTGAAATGGCGCAAGAATCCTTACGATTACGGATGGTTCAATCGCCGATCATTCCGGTGGTCGGCGAATTGATACGAAATCATCCGGGAACTAT
>DASUFM010001004.1:0-9507 GCA_036274535.1 Blastocatellia bacterium | reverse complement strand
AATTCTCAGGTCGTCTTTTAATCCGCCCAGGTTCCGGTGAGCGCGGACGAAGGTTTCCTGCGTGAGTTCCTCGGCCAGTTCGCGGTCGTGGACAAAGTTGTGGATGAAACTGAGCACAGGACGGCCATAGCGGTTGAAGATCTGATGAAATGCGTCTTCATCGCCGCATTTCGCCAGAGCCACCACGCCCGGAGATATTTCCGCAAACGCCATCCTTAATTCTCCGTTGGCCCTCCCACAGGCTTCATCTTCTGTTTTCTCATTTTTAACCGCGGCGATCGAATTTCAGTTCCGTCAGGTTAGTGCGGATTTCTGGATAAAGGTTTCATGGAAGTCGTTTCTTCAGAGATGTGAGTGTATTATAGGTTCAGTCATGGATGTAGCGGGAAAGCAGTTTTTAGTTACGGGTGGCGCGGGTTTCATCGGCAGCCATTTGGTAGATCGCCTGTTGGCGCAGCGCCCCGCCAGAGTCGTCGTCGTGGATAATTTCGACGAATTTTATGACCCTCAAATCAAGCGCGCAAATATCGCCGATCACATGAGGCGACCGGATTACCGCCTGGCCAGCGTCGATATCCGGGATTATGAGGCGTTGAAACAGATTTTCGCTGAGCGCCATTTCGACGCGATCATTCATCTGGCGGCCAGGGCCGGCGTGCGGCCGTCGCTCAGTGAGCCGCGCCTTTATACTGAAGTCAACATTAACGGCACGATAAACCTGCTCGAGCTGGCCGAAGGCGCCGGCGTCAGGAAGTTCGTCTTCGGCTCGTCCAGTTCGGTCTACGGCCCTGCGGCGACCCCGCCGTTCAGGGAAGACGCGCCGCTGGCGCCGATCTCGCCTTATGCGGCGACCAAAGCTTCGGGCGAGATGCTGGCTCACACCTATAGCCATCTTTACGGGATGAATATAGTTTGCCTGCGGTTCTTCACGGTTTACGGCGCGCGCCAGCGCCCCGACCTGGCTATACACAAATTCGCGCGAATGATAGCCGACCGAAGCCCAATTCCGGTTTACGGCGACGGCTCGGCCAAACGAGACTTCACCTACATCGATGACATCGTTCAAGGCTTGATGGCGGCGATCGAATACGACGCCACGCCCTTCGAGATCATCAATCTGGGCGAGTCGCAAACCGTCACGATTAATCGGATGATCGAACTGCTCGAAGACGCTCTCGGCCAGAAAGCGATTTTGGAACGTCGCCCGCCGCAGCCCGGCGACATGCCGATCACACACGCCGACATCACTAAGGCTCGAAAACTGCTTTCTTACCGGCCGACAACGCCGATTGAGACAGGGATAAAGAAGTTTGCGGAGTGGTTCAAGCGGGGGTGAGGAGAATAATTAATTGCCGACCATGGCGGTTTTCCACTCGGAGATTTTGTCCGCGATCACGGCGCCGAGGTCGGTGAAAGCCATAATAATGACCAGGGCGATCAGCGCTGCAGCCAACACATATTCCGAAACGTCCATGCCTCTTTCTCCCCGAGCGTCCCCGGAGAGGTTCTTGTTCTTGTTAGCGCCCATCTTTTTCTCGTTTCCATTCGTCAAACTCTGTGTCGGGGAGCGCTCAACAGGGATCTGGGGGGTTGGGAATTATTTCGATCAGCGCCTTGTATGTCAAGTTCATCAGTACCGCGAGCGGTAGCGAGCGATCTCCTGTGAGTGTCCGCTCGCTACCGCTCGCGGCGCTGATCCTTCTCTATCTTCCCGGGAGAGTTACAGATTTTACCGATAATCCGTACCCGCGGGGGTAAAGTCCGGGGATGGCGGCCGGCAATTTTCCGCTGATCTCGATTTCGCCGAACACGGCTTTGGCCGCCGCGCGCTGGCTGACCGGAAACGGACTGTACGCGAGCATATAGGACGGCGCATTGGGCATCGCCGCGAGTAGATAAGGATTACCGAAGGAGATCACGATCAGCGGCAATTTGCGCTTGATCAGTTCGTCTGAAAGTCGTTTGCCGATCGGGGGCAATGCGACGCTCCCTTTTCCGCTGCGCGCGCGGACGGCGACCGAGAAAATCACCGCGTCATACCGG
This sequence comes from Blastocatellia bacterium, assembly GCA_036274535.1. GTDB lineage: Bacteria > Acidobacteriota > Blastocatellia > RBC074 > RBC074 > JAJVID01. Next base: position 7,464 of record DASUFM010001004.1, on the reverse strand, counting down.
GCATCGTCCAATCGCGACAGCAAACGCCATAGGTCCGACTCAGTCGCGCGATGGTCGAGCAGAAGGCTTTCGGCTTGCGGAGCGCGCAATCGCAGTTCGTCGACGAAAACTTTCAAGATCGCGGGATCATCCTCGTCGGTGAAAGTGACGTTCAGCAGACGCCCTCTCGGCCCATTCGGCCCTTTCGGCCCTTTCAGATTGATCGGCAGCCGCCTCGACTCATCGCGGACCAGCGTGATCGAGTGGTCGGCGATCTGTTGCGCGGTCTCGTTGAACCTCGGATTCGACATGACGTGGTCGACTTCGCGGAGGTCGACCGAGCGATTGACGTTCAAACCGAGCGCGGCCTTGGCGCGCAAAACCCTTTCGACCGAAGCGTCGATTCTGGCTTCGGTGATTTCGCCCCTGACCACGGCGCCTCTGATTCCGGCGATGACGGCGTCTATGTCCGGGGATTTGTCGATGATGTCGGCGCCGGCTTTAACCGCTTTGACGGCGGCCTCGGCCGGCGTGTAGCGAGCGGCGATCCCGGCCATCGACAACGCGTCGGTGACGATCAGGCCGTTGAACTTCAATTCCTCTCGTAGCAAGCCGGTCATGATTTTGGGCGAAAGCGTGGACGGCAAAGTCACGCGCGCATCACCCGCCTCAGTGCGCGACAGAAACTCCGCCGACGCGGCTTCGCGCTCGCTGAGGTTGCGAAGCGGCGCGGCCGGAGTGTTTTCCACCTGCGGCAGCGAGATGTGCGCCGACATGACCGAGCCGACCCCGCCCGCAATCGCCGCGCGGAACGGAACGAGTTCGAGCCTCTCCAGCCGCCCCCGCCCCACGTCAATCATCGGCAAACCGATATGCGAATCGGTCGCGGTGTCGCCGTGCCCCGGAAAATGCTTGGCGCATGCCATTGCGCCTGCCCCCTGCGCGCCCTCTATAAAAGCTCTGGTGAATTCGGCGACAGTCATCGGATCTTCACCATAGGAGCGCGTGTTTATCACCGGATTATCGGGGTTGTTGTTGACATCGGCCACCGGGGCGAGGACCCAGTTGATGCCCACGGCGCGGGCCTGCAGCGCAGTGGCCTCTCCCTGCAACCTCGCCCAATTCGGATCGCCGGCGGCGGCCACGGCCATGTTCGGCGCCCACCAGGGCGTGTCGTCCAGCCGCATCCCCGGCCCCATCTCCAGGTCGGCCGCGATCAATAACGGCGTCTTCGCCATCCCCTGCCACCGGTTCGTGACCATCGCCGCCGGCCAGACCTGACTGCGAAACAGGATCACGCCCCCCACCTTGTTGTCCACTATATGGTGTCGCAGCTTCTTGTATTCGGCGCCCTCGCGATTCCAGAAAACCACGTTGGCGTCGGCGATGATCATCTGCCCGATCTTCTCGTCGAGCGTGAGCGAGTAGAGAGTTTTGCGAACCCAGTCCTCTTCTTTTTTACTGAGCTTGCGGTCGAAGCGCAGATTGACGCCGGGCTGCGTCGAAGCGCCGGGCGCGAATAAAAGAGCGAACGCGAGTAGAAAGCTAACGGCCTTAATTTTGATAAAAAGATTCTTCATATGAATTCGATTTGGGGCTCATGATCGCTACTGCTCCAGTTACGCATGTTTCGATTTATACGGATTCCGCTTCGGATTTAACCGATTTACCACTGAACCCCAGACTCGCCAGCCACCCTACGGCAAAGGTCGTCACCGATCCGATCAACACATACCACTGCCACGAAGTCTGCGTGCCGAATTTGACAAGAAGCATGACCGCCGCGCCCACCACAATGCCGATGATCGCCGGCGCAGATTGGACGCGCTTAGTGAAAGTCCCGAGAAAGAAAATTCCGAGGATCACGCCGTTGGTGAGCGATTGGATCTCCAGCACCTGATCGACCATGCTGCGCGTCAGATAGAACGCCGCGAACATGCCCGTCATGACCTGCACGCCCCCCCACATCGCGGTCAGCAGTTTCGACGCCCTCAGATAATGCTCGTCGGTCTTCTTCCCGCCGGTCATCGGCACGTAGAAATCGGCCATTGTAGTGGCGGCCTGTGAATTGAGCGATGAAGTGAACGCCGCCGCGGCGATGGCCGCGATGACCAGGCCGACGACTCCGGTCGGAAGATGGTTGACGATGAAATGCGGGAAGATGCGGTCGGCGCGCATTTTCCCGTCGACCAGGAAGGCCGCCGTTTCGCCGGACGCGTAGCCGTTGTAGAAAACATAAAGCATCGCGCCGATGAAGAGGAAAAGCGCGAATTGAGCGAATACCACGACGCCGCTCACGAGCAGGGCCTTACGCGCCTCTTTCGGCGAATCGCCGCACAGGTAACGCTGCACCATCAATTGATCAGTGCCGTGCGTCGCCGTGGTCAGGAATGCGCCTCCTATCAATCCCGCCCAGAACGTATTGCTTTTCGCGACGTCCAGCGTGAAGTCCAGGACCGTGAACTTGCCCGCCGCGCCGCCCACGCTGACGACTTCGTTCAAACCGCCGGGAATGGCGCCCAGCAAAATGAAAGCCGCCACAAAAGCCCCGACCAGATAGATTCCGAGTTGCGTCACATCCGTCCAGATCACCGCGTCAATGCCGCCGAAATACGAGAAGATGATAGTCGCCACGCCCATCACCAGCACCGAGACCAGAATTATCGTCAGCGTCGGATCCAGCGCCGGAACCCAGGAGCGGGCGGCGGCTTCACTGCCCGGCAGGGCCAGGATCACCGCCGCGAGCACCAGTCCCGTTAAATAAAGCCTGAATCCATCGGCGACGCTGCGCGTGATCAGAAACAGCGTCGAAGCCAGTCGCCGTACGCTGTCGCCGAACCGATGCCCGAGCAGTTGGTAAACGGTCAGTAATTCGCCGCGAAAATAAAGCGGCACAAAGATCAGCGTCACCGCCAGCCGGCCGAAGATATAGCCAATGACCAGTTGCAGAAACGTGAAATTGCCGGTGAAAGCAAGCCCGGGCACGCTGACAAATGTGACGCTGCTGGTTTCCGTGGAAACGACCGAGGCCATAATCGCCCACCATGGCACGCGCTTGCCCGAGACGAAATAGTCCTTCATCCCCCGCCGCCGGCGTGAAAACCAGGAACCGAAAAGCACTGTGCCGATGAGATAACTGAAAAGGATGATCAGATCGAGCGTTCGCATTAACTTATAACAAAATTAAACCAGAATTGGTGTGAGCAGGCATTCTGCCACATTGCGGATAAATCTTCATTTACTGGAAGGCATCTGGAAGGCGGGACAATTTTTAAAACTTTCCCGCCGATAATTAAACAGACCAGTTTGCGCCAAAACGCGCTTGAAATTGCCGCCCAGGACCAGTCGTCTTGAATGTGAGATGCGAGAATTGCGGCGAGACTCTAACACAATCTCTCCCTTGATGTAATGTTTCGGCGTGTGGCATCTTTAGCGCTCGATCCACTCAATTCAACAGGAGAAAATCATGAACGTAGGTCTTATCGGCCTTGGAATAATGGGCGCGCCGATGGCCCGCAACCTGCTCAAGGCCGGATTCAATCTCACCGTGGCGACGCGCACGCCGGGCAAAGCCGAAAAGTTCGCCGCCGAAAGTTCCCTGCTCGGCAAAGCGAAAGCCGTCAAGTCCCCCGCTGAAGTCGCGGCGTTGAGCGATGTCATCGTCACCATGGTCACTGATTCGCCGGACGTTGTGGCGGTCGCGCGAGGCGCCGAAGGCATATTCGCCGCGGCAAAGCCAGGTTCAATCGTCATCGACATGAGCACGATATCGCCCCAGGTCACGCGCGAACTGGCCGAAGAAGCGGAGTCTAAAGGTCTGTTCTGGCTCGACGCTCCCGTTTCTGGCGGCGAGAAGGGCGCGATCGAAGGAACGTTGACAATCATGATCGGCGGAAAGGCTGAAGCCCTGGAACGCGCGCGACCTGCGCTGGAAGCGATGGGCAAAAGGATCACGCATTTCGGCCCGGCCGGCAATGGTCAATCGGCCAAGCTTTGCAACCAAATCATGACCGCCGTCAACCTGCTGGCCGTTTGCGAGGCGCTGACCTTCGGCGCGAAGGCCGGTCTCGATCTCCCGACCCTGCATCAGGCGTTGACCGGAGGCGCGGCCAATTCGTGGGCGCTCGAAGTGCTCGGCAGGAAGATGATAGAGCGCGATTTCAAACCCGCCTTTATGGTCAAACTCCAGCAGAAAGATTTGCGACTGGTGCTGGACGCCGCGGGCGCCGGCCATACGCCGCTGCCGGCGGCTTCGTTGGCTCACCAACTCCTCGCCGCGGTCGAGGCCGAAGGGCGCGGCGATGACGGCACGCAAAGCCTGTTGCGCGTCTTCGAAAAAATGGCCGGATTGGAATGAAGAGAGACGGAGGGACAGAGGGACAGAGGATCGAGGATCGAAGATCGAGGATCGCCATCTTCGATCTTCCATCTTCCATCTTCTGCTCTCCGTCTCAGTGGCTATTCACTTCTGGGCGTCGCGCCGCCGCTTGTAGTAATCGGAGATATAGCCCTTCTTGCGGAACTGGACTACGGCCAGACCGAAGCGTTTGGCTTCGGTGATGGCCTGCTTGTCAGTCCATCGCTCATGCGAGATGCGGTAGGCGGCAATGACCACGCCCGTGCGGTCGGCGCCGCGCTGGCAATGGACGAAGACGGGCCAATTCTCCCGCGCGTCAATGATGGCCAGGGCGCGCTCCACCTGCTCATCCGTCGGACGTCCCAGACTCGACATGGGTATGTTGAAATAGCGCATGCCCGACGCTTCAGCCTCGGCCTGCTCCTTTCGAGTATCCTCACTGCCGCCGCGAAGGTTGATGACCGTCCTGATCCCCAACTCGTATAATTTCTTCAACCCGCCGCGCTGCGGCTGCGCGCCGCGATAAAGGTTTTCATTGACCTGGTGGAAGTTCGGCAACTTCTCTAAAGACCGATCTTCCTGAGCGGCTGCGGCCAGAGATAAAACAGCCATCACCGCCAGGAGAACATGCAATCGTCTGAATCTACCAGTCATAACTGCTGGAACCTCCTTTTGATCCTTTTGATCCGGGAGAGCGTGACGGCGAACTATACTCCGAGCGGATATTGCGCGTCACGCCCTGTCAATGAGGTTCCAGCAGCCCTTGTCGGACTCCCTACTTCTTCCCTGCATTGGCCATCGGTCTTGTCGTCTTCAGCGGCGGCGCGGGTTTGAAGCTGGCCGGCAACGGCGTGCCGGTTTCCTGCGATTTGACCTCGACGATCTGTGATTTCATCGGGGCGAGAATGTTGAGCAGTTCATTCTTCTCAGTCGCGCCGACGTTGAACTTGTCAAGCGCCTTGACCAGGTTCTCGACAAAAGCGTTGAATTCACCTTCGGTCACCCCCATATTTTTGTGCGCGGTCTTCATATCACGTCCGGTGTACTTGCAAGGCCCGCCTGTCGCCGCGCAGATTTGCTCGACCACTTCGAACTTCAAACGTTCGAGGTTGCTTCTGGCAAACTTCTTATTGATACGCTGGTCGGCGATGGCGATGGTTGCAAACTCGTCAACGACCGCTTTGATGGCGTCTCGACCGCCCAGCCGTTCATAAAGTGATTTTTTCTGAGCCACAGCGTTTCCTGACAGGAGGGCAAACAAACACAGCGCGACCGACAATCCTTTTAATATACGCATTCTTGTTCCTTTCCTGATGAAAAAAAGCGTCCCCGCGCATTAACGCGGGGTCGCATTGAAATCATTTAGATATTCTATTGTTCATACCTGGCGCCGCACTGATTGGATTTACGCGCCAAATACGGATTTTAAGAAAGAGCCTTTCAAAACGCGGTGAATCATTCGATTACATAGCTTGTTTTGCGACGCGAAAGTTGTAATACTAAGCGCGCTTAGGGCACACCGATTCAATACACATCGTCGCCTTGATTTCGTGTCAGCAATCCCGGCGCCGTTTTTCATCACACAACCATCACCCGTTTGGAGAAGCAATATGCATAAACGTTTTCAGCACGCGTTGCTTCGTCATGCGTGTGCGCGCGTCATACCGGTCCTGTTGTTGCTCCTGGGTTTGACCAGCCTCGCGGCTGCCCGGACGAGCCAGGAGCCGTTCAATTTCGGCGAAGTCGATCTGGAGTTCCTCGATCAGGTTAAACAGCAGGATAAGAGATTTGAAGACCAGGGCCTGGTCTATAACGAGCCGCAATTGAGCGCCTTCGTCGATCGAGTGGGCAGGTCACTGCTTAAACCGGAAGATCAGTTGCAGAACGTGGAATGGCGGTTTCGCGTCATGCGCGATCCGTTGGTCAACGCGTTCGCGATGCCCAACGGATCGATATACGTTAATACGGGATTGCTGGCGATGATGGAGAATGAGGCGCAGCTGGCCGGCGTGCTGGCGCATGAGATCATTCATGTGCGTGATCGCCATAGCTATCAGACTTACCGCAGTTATCGCAAGAAGTCGCTGGCGATCAACCTGCTCAGCATAGCCGGTTCTTACACCAACACGATAGGGTGGGGCGCGAGCCTGGCGGCTCAGTTTATACTGGGCATGAGCATTACCGGCTACAGCCGCGAGTTTGAAAAAGAGGCCGATCTGGAAGGCGCGCGATTGATGGCAGCCTCGCCTTATGATCCGAAGGAGATGGTAGCCGCCTTTGAATCCCTGCTTCCGAAATATGAAGTCGATCTTGACGGCGAGCCGTTTTACAGCGACCACCCGAAAACCAAAAACCGCATCGCCTATATGAGCGAATGGCTCTCCAAGTCAGCGCCCAAACGCGAAACAGAGTCCGCCGGTTTATCGAAGGAAGATTACCTGAAGGCCGTGGCCGAAGTGACGCGCCATGACATTCAACTGGCGATTGACGCCGGCTGGTATCGTACGGCGACGGCGCTCGGCAAACGATTGGTCGCGGCGCAGCCCGAACTGGCTTCAAACCTGACCGCGCTCGCCGACGCTTACACCGCGCTCGGCCCCCGCTCGCCTGAGCCGCTTGCCGAAGAAAAAACCGGCAAAGGCAAAAAAGAGGCCAGGAAGCGCCGCAACAAACTGACTTTGCAGGAGGAAGATCGCACGCTGGCCGCCACTCCGGCGGGACAGGAACGTCAAAAGGCGAACTATGCCGAAGCCGAAAAACTATACCGGCGCGCGACCGAGTTGGAACCGAATCACGCGCTAGCCTGGCGCGGGCTCGGCGAGTTGTTCGAGAAACAAAACCAGTCACGACCGTCTATCGGAGCTTACCGCAAATATCTGGAGTTGCAGCCCGCGGCCATGGATCGCCTGATGATCATGCGCCGCGTCAAAGCTCTGGAGTCAAAGACCACTCCCAATGAGAAGGCTTAAAAATAGCATTAGGAGACGTCCCAAAATGAACAAGATGAAGATTTCATTCTCGCGCGCTCGTTACTTTCACTCATTGCTTTTCATCATCCTGCTGGCGCCCATCCCCGCGATGGGACAGCGGTTGAGCCCCGGACTCAAGGAAGCCAAACCCGGCGGCGC
>DASUFM010001003.1:0-9835 GCA_036274535.1 Blastocatellia bacterium | reverse complement strand
GTCCGCCGTGAATCCGCAAGACCTGGCCAGGTTTGAAGAGCTCGCTGTTGTCCCCGATCCAATAAAGCTCCAGCTCGCCGGTGGTATGGCAATCGTTATCGAAAATCGCATGGCGGAGTTGGATTGTCTGGAAGTTAACGGCTTCGTCGCCGCCGTTCTTCACATCCACCCATTCTCCGAGAAGTCGGGACGCAAAATCCTGCGGCTTTTCACTCCTTGCCGCATGACCGTCCTGGTCTTCGCAATTCTCTTTTCCCGCCGGGTTCGGCTTGGCCTGAATAATTTGCAGACTCATCGCTTTGATTCTCCTTTCCGCTTCGGCCGGAAAACCGGCGAAGCATTCTGAGGGTTTGTATGAAAGGCCAGCGATGAGCTAATATTGAAGCGCTATAGGAATCAGCTCAAAGCTGACCTGATAAGCCCGGACGATGCTTGAAATCGCGTCCGGGCTTATTCCTTTTTGAGGCCGCCAATCCTATGCGCATTACTTTTAGCTGTCAAAAGAAATTCTAGTGACGGCTGAACTTTTTCTATTTTAGGCTATAGTTCGGTGATAACTTCAGTGGGTCAATGTAGAGGTTGGTGGCTGTATATTTTAGAAACCCAGATTTCGGCACATCCCACAATGGTCGCAGGGTTTGTTTTTTTCGATTGAGCAGAGTTTCGATTCAACGAATTCAAGCAAATCACTGGCGGAGACAGTCGCCTCTCTGACATCGAATTGCTGGCGGCTTGGATGAGCTTCATACTCCATACCGGTCCATGGAGCGTAGTAGACGGAAGGGGATCCTGGATTTTTTTCGGACGGCCCCTCGACATTCAATCCCGTCAGCGCCTGCCGTACGATTTCCCTGACGATGTTTCTGATCTGGTCTTCGTTAGCCATTACTTCGCATAATCCTGTTCAATGAAATCGACCACGCCGATGATTGCGCTGTCAATCGCCGCGCCGGCTTCGCCGGTCGAGGCCGTCGAGGCGGACCAGCCTTCCTGAACGACAATTACGATGTCGCCCTCGCCGGAGTCAGCCGAATCGAGCGCTAGCATTGTTACGCCGCGCGGCGACCCGTCAGGATTGATCGGCTGGACGAGCATTATGCGCGCGCCCTGGTAGCGCGCGTTCTTTTGCGTGGCGACGACGTTGCCCAACACGCGAGCCAGAATCATTTAGGCTCTCCCCTCGTCGCGCCTTTCGCGGCGATTGATTTTACGTGCGATTCAGAATCGACAATGCCAACGATTGTGCAATCGGTAGGCGCTTCGATTCCTTCGAGCGCGAAACTGGCTTCTTTCCCGCGGCACCAGAAGACAAGCTCTCCGGGGCCGGCTCCTACCGAATCCACCGCGACGAGCGGTTTACCGACCGGCCGCATATCCCCATCCAGAATCTGTATGACCATCAGCTTGCGGCCTTCTAGCCCGGAGTTTTTGACGGTCGAGACCAGATTTCCGATGACGCGAGCGAGTTGCATATCTCACAATGCCTTGATCACGACCAGAGTCAGGTCGTCATGTTGATGCGCGCCCGCGGTGAATTCTTCGACGCGCTTGAGGAAGGCGTCGATGATCGCCGGCGCGCGCAGATGGCGATGTTCGAGCAGGAATTTAAGTGTGCGCTCGTCGCCGAATTCGACGCGATGCGGCGACGGCGTGTGCGCGTCCGTCAACCCGTCGGTGAAAAACAGGACCACGTCGCCTTTTTCCATGTGCACGGTCTCGCTCTTGTATTGCTGTTTGTCGAAGACTCCGAGCAGCAGCCCGCCGGTTTTCAAGGCCCGCCATTTGCCCGAAGCCTTGACCAGCAGGGGCGGATTATGGCCTGCGTTACAGTAATTGAGTGTCCTGGTTTTGGAGTCCAGGACTGCGTAAACCAGTGTCAGAAGCAGTTGCCGTCCCAGATCGCGGTGTAGTCGCAGGTTGGCGTCGCGCAGGATGCGCCCCGGGCCGCCGCCACGCCTGGCGACGCTGCGCAGAATGCTGCGCGCGGCCGCCATGCCCATCGCCGCGCGCACGCCTTTGCCCGCGACGTCGCCGATCAAAATCCCCGCGCGTTCCCCGCCGCGATCGGAGGATAGCGGGATGTAGTCGTAAAAATCGCCGCTCAGATTCAGCGCCGGCTGCAATCGCGCGGCGATATCGAAGCCCTTCATCTGGGGCGGCGCGTCGGGGATCATCGCCCGCTGCACGTCGCGGGCCATCAGGATTTCGCGCTCCAACTGCCGCTCGCGTTCGACGTGTTCGGCGTAGAGTCTGGCGTTGGCGACGGCGATGCTCAGGTTGTTGGCGATGTTTTCGAGCAACCGCCCGTGATATTCGTCGAAGGCGTCCACGCGGCTGCTTTCGAGCGCGAGGACGCCTATGACTTTGTCTTCGTATATGAGGGGGACGGCGATCTCGGAGCGCTGTCCCTGGTCTTCCCAGTTTTGCGTAACATAATAGTCAGGGTCGCGCGAGACGTCGCCGACTATCTGCGTGCGCCGTTCGCGGACGGCGCGCCCGACCACGCCATGAGAGAGCTTCGTGCGGCTGGAGTGTTCACGCTTGGTCGCGCCGTAACCTTCTTCCACGTGCCAGACTAATTCCTCGCGCGCCTCGTCTATCAGACCGACGAGCAGAAACTCGTAATCGATTATACGGCCGAGCAGCGCTGCGATGTGATTGAGCAGCCGGTCAAGGTCCAGGAGCGAGGCGATCTCGTGGCCGATCTCGATCAGCGTCCGCATCTCGCGCGTCCGCCGGCGGAGTTCGTCGTAAACGCGGGCATGTTCCAGCGCGACCGCCAAATGATTGCCGAGTTCACCGAGCGAGCGCTCGTGCTCGCGCGTGAAATAATTCGGCTCCAGGCTCTCCAGCGTCATTACGCCCACGACACGGTTCTCGCGCGGTATCGAGAGCGGAACGGCGATTTCGGATCGCGGCAGGCTCCCCTCCTCCGTAGCGACCGGCAAATAGCGCGAATCGCGCGACACGTCGCCTACGTTGATCGTGTGGCCCTCGCGCCAGGCGGCCGACGCGACGCTGCGGTCGAAGGGAATCACCCTGCCCTCGAGCGCCTCTTCCGGCTTGTATCCGACCGCCTTTTTCCACACCAGACCCCTCCGCGCCTCATCGACCAGAAAAAGGCTGAAGAACTTGTAATCCAGCGCTTCGCTTATGCGACGAGCCACGCATTCAATCAACTCGTCAAGGTCGAGAATCGAGATGAATTCGACGCTCAACTCGTTGACCAGGCGTCCCAGGTCCTGCGCCGATTGCGGGGCGGACGAAGACGCGTCGTTCGTGGAGGGGTTGGGGAACATATAAAAAGCGATTCAGTAGTTTATGTCGAAGCCTCGAATATCGCCTTGAGGACTTCGTCGTCGGCCGGCCGGAAGATCGGCATCACTACCTTGCGGAAGCGAATGATGCCCTCCCTGTCTATTATGATCACGCCGCGCCGGGTGCCGATCAGGTTCTTCATGTCGTAATCGCCCACGGTCTTGCCGTCGGCGTCCGAAAGCAATCTCATCGGCAGCTTGTGGTTCGCCGCAAAGCTCCGGTGCTTCTCTATGGAGTCGGTGTTTACGCCTATGACTTCGGCGCCGGTCTGCTGATAGCGCGACCAGTTGTCGCGCACGCTGCATAACTGCTTGGTGCAAACAGGCGTCTCGTCGCCCGGGTAGAAAAACAGCGCGACCACCTTGCCGCGCGCGCCGCTCAAAGTCCATCTTTCGCCGTTGCCGTCCGGAAGATCAATTTCCGGCGCCAACTGGCCGATATTCGGTCCTGTAGTTGCCATATCCCGTCCATTTCTTTCGAGTTTATAGAAAGGGAGCGACGCCCTGTCACTGTGATCAGATTGGCGTATCTAAGCTCCATATTGTGCTATAGCGCGCGGAAATTTGCCAGTTGGCGCCATTTTACAATGTCGCCACGCGTGAATATCATGCGCCATTTTAGTGAAGCCTGGGCCGTAGCCCGGGCTTCGGGGCCGCACTCAAATTTACGTGTTTGTAGTTCTACCTTCGGGCGGCGGGGATGGTGTGTAATCCATTCGATTACATGGCAACTCTACCGCCTGAAGGGGGAATTCCAAACTTTTCCTGAGGAGGCCGAAAATGCAAAAACGTCAAACCAGCGCCATAGGCAATATGAGTGAATTGAAGGTGGCAACCGCATATGCTGATGCAGGATTTGCGGTCGCAATGCCGCTCGGTGGAGGCGCGCCTTATGATTTGATTGTTGACACCGGGAAACGTTTGTTAAAGGTGCAGGTGAAGACTGGAAGATTGAGGAACGGCTGTGTCATTTTTCCAATGCAAAGACACAGTGGGCACAAAACCAAACCACGAAGCTATGATAAAGGCGAGATAGATTTATTCGCGGTATTTTGCCCTGACAATGCAAAAATCTATGTCTGGGAATTTATTGGAGACAATCCCGGACAAGGATATCTCAGATGTTCACAAGCACGGAACAATCAGCGGCAAAAAATCCGCTGGGCGAAAGATTACGAATTCGAAAAGCACATTGATGAGTTATGGGAGGAGAGTGGAGCTAGTCGGGCTCGAACCGACGGCCTCTACACTGCCAGTGTAGCGCTCTTCCAAGCTGAGCTATAGCCCCACATTTAGCGGTTCACATCCTAATGGTTGAGAACGTTGCCCTTGTTTAAGGGCCATAACATATTATCCAACAGCCCCCGGCGCGTCAACCATGCTACAAAGCTTTTACGACCTGACCGGCGCAGGCGTCCCTGCCTGTGTCGATCAGGCCGCTTTTTCCAGATCCTTGGCGATGATGTGGCCGATCAGGAGGCCGTCCTGATCTATGACGGCCAGGAATCCTAGGCGGTTCACATTCAGCTTACGCCTTGCATGATCAATAGAGGCGCGGGCGGTGATGAAGAGAGATTCATCTATAGGTTTCATCACTTCGGCGACGGTCATTCGTTCCCATTTTTCCTTCGGCTCTTCGCGCAATCTATCGAGCGAGAGGACGCCATGCAATCGCCCTTCGCGCGCGACGGGAAAGTGGGTGTGGCGGTGAGCGGTGAGGATCTTGTCAATAAATTCGGCGATCGACAGTTCGGGCGAGACGCTCACGGCGGGCGACCGCATTATAGCGCCGACCGTGCCGCTGATTTTCCATCGCTTGCTCTCATCTCGTTGGATTTGTTCGCCGGCGGACTGCTGTTCGCGATAGCGGTAATCGTTTTCAGCAGCCGATTTCAGGAACACGCCTACAATCGGCAACCAGACCGCGCCCATATAATCCTGCCATGAACCTCCGTTAAGGGCCGCGAACGCGCACAGAAACAATCCATAAGCGATAAGCACGTAGGCCAGCCAGACGCCAAGTTTCATGGTTGTGCGCGTGGCCGAAAGGATGTCCTTGCGTTTCTGCCACAGGATCGCGCGCAAAACTCTTCCGCCGTCGAGCGGCAGGCCCGGCAGCAGGTTGAACATGGCAAGAAACAAATTAGCCGCGGCCAGATAGAAAAGCGCGGCGCCGGCGGCTTGCGCCTCTATGGATTCGGCGCTCAAGCGTTCGGCCAGGAACAGCCATAGCCAGAAGAAAACCGCCAGCAGGAACGAGCTTACCGGACCGGCCACGGCGATTCGCAATTCGGCCATGGGCGTGGGCGGGTCTCCTATAAGCCGCGCCCATCCGCCGAAGATATGCAGCTGGATGTCCTGTATGCTGAGGCCTTCCATCCTGGCTACGAAAGCGTGCGACAGTTCGTGAATCAGGACCGAGGCGAAGAAGAGCGCGGTGATGGCGGTTCCGATGATCAGGTTATGCCACATCGGAAGCGGGGGATATACTTCACGGACCATCCAGATTCTGGACACCACCCAGATGTGCAACGCCGCGATCGGCAGCCAGCTGTAATCAATAATCAGAGGGATGCCGAAGATGCGTCCTAATTGAAATTGTTTTATCCGCATAAGAAATCACCGCTATTGGACGGTCGTGGCTCCGTCGACGAAATTTTTGATGATTCGCATCAATTCACCTGCATGATTGTCGAAGAAATGTCCGGCGCCCGCGATTCGTTCCAGCTTGAAGTCAGCGCCGGCGGGAAGCGTAGCCAGAAACTCTTCCAGGGGCGCGAGAGGCGCGATCTCGTCTTCGGTTCCGTGTATGAAGAGCTTCGGTTTCGCGCAGGCGGCGAGGAAATCCAGGTTGCCCATTCGCGCGGGCGCTCCGACGGCTATCAACCTGTTCACGCGGTCGTCCGAGCAGCCAACTCTCAATCCGATGACGGAGCCGAAAGAAAAGCCGGCGACGATGACTTCGCGCGCGTTCGGCTGGCTGTCCAGAAGGTAATCGAGCGCGACCTGCGCGTCGGCGCATTCGCCCCGCCCTTCATCGTATTCGCCCGAACTCAGCCCGACGCCGCGAAAGTTGAACCGCAGGGTCTCGAAGCCGCATTCGTTCAAGGCCTTCGCCGTGCGGAAGACCACCTTGTTGTGCATCGTGCCGCCGTGCAGCGGGTGCGGATGCAGGACCAGCGCGACCCGCTCAGCCTGATTGCTTTTCGGACGATAGATCGCTTCCAATCGTCCGTGCGTCGCCGGAATAAAAAGATTTCCCGCCGGATACATAGATCAATTCGTCAACAAAACCTTGAGAGTCCCGGGCCGCTCGGCTTCCGCCATCGCTTCGACGGCGTCTGGCAATTCATATTCGCGCGCGATCAACGGTTCAAGATCGATCCCGCCGGATACGAGCAACTGGAGCGCGGGTTCAAAACGCCCGCATCGCGACCCGATCACGCTGATCTCGTTAACGACTATTCTCGAAGTGTCGATCGGCGCCCGGTCGCGAAAAGTCGACTTCAGGATAATCGCGCCGCGCGGCCGGATCAAATCCAGCGCAAGTCGGAACCCCTCCGGCGAACCGCTCGCTTCGACCACGAAATCGAATTGAAGCCCCTTTGGCGCCTGACGACTAAAGTCGTCACCGCAAAGAACGATTCCCTCGGCCCCGAGTTTCGCCGTTTTGACTCCGGCCCGCGCCGCAAGTTCCAGTTTGGACTCGTGTTTGCCGACCAGAGTCAGGTCGCATCCGGTCCTCGCGATCACGCGCGAAATCAATTGCCCCAGCTTACCGTCGCCGATGACGGCGACGGCATGTGAAGCGCGGATCTCGACCTGGTCCAGGATCTCCAGCGCCGCGGCCAGGGGTTCGGTAAAGACTGCATGCCGGTCGCTCACGCTGTCGGGAACAATCAACAGATTTCCCGGCGGCAGGTTCAGATATTCGGCGAACGCGCCGTCGCGCCCGCGAATGCCGAGAGCGGTTCGATTCGGACAATGGCGCGGGTCGTTCGCGCGGCAAAGATCGCATTGGCCGCATCCAACGTTGATCTCGCCCACGACGCGTCGTCCGATTTGCGATTTGTCCGGGGATTCCTCGACGACGCCGACAAACTCGTGCCCGAGCGCGCCGCGAAAATTGGCGTAGCCGCGGGCGATCTCGATGTCAGTGTTGCAAATTCCGGCCATTGTCATCCGAACCAGCGCCTCGCCGTCGCGGCGCGGAATGGGCGAATCGACCAGTTTCAGTTTGCCGTCTTCGATACGCAAGGCTTTCATCAGTATGGTTGATAAGACAATCGCGCGCCATTTTCAAGGGAGGTCGCAGGGACGGAGGGACAGAGGGATGGAGAGAAATTTTCGCCCGCGCGCCCAGGCTTTCCTTCTCTCCGTCCCTCCGTCCCTCTGTCTCTCCGTCTCTGCGCTTAAGGGCTGCTGGATTTTTGCTGATCGCTGTGCGATGCTGCTCGTGTGAGCATTTTCGACAATGATAGGAGAATCAAATGTCTACTGTTAAAAGTGGCGACACAGTGAAGGTTCATTACACGGGCAAACTCGACAACGGAGAAGTATTCGATTCGTCTGAGGGAGCGGAGCCGCTGGCCTTTACTGTTGGTGTGGGTGAGGTGATTCCGGGATTCGATCAGGCCTTGATGGGAATGGAGGTCGGCGAGACGAAAGACGTCGTCATTGAACCGGAGCAGGCCTATGGAAACCGGATCGAGGAATTGGTGCAGGTCATTGATCGCAGCCAGTTCAATCTCGGTGGGGCCGAGCCGGAAGTCGGCATGCATATAGAGATGCGCACTCCTGACGGCAGTATCCCGCTGACCATCACGGATCTTACCGACTCGACGATAACGCTCGACGCGAATCATCTGCTCGCCGGCGAGAGGCTGCATTTCTCTCTGAGGCTGGTCGAGATCGCGGTGTAAATAATTGAGGCCCCGTCACTACAGCGCATGAGTTCCCATGCAATGCACAGTTGGGATCTGACTCGCGGCGAGGCTATAGAGGTTCAAAAGCGGCTGCGGAATCTGGTCCGCCTGCAACCGCTCGCGCGCCCAGTGAATACAATCGCCGGAGCGGACATCTCCTTCAACAAATATTCTGACACAGTCTACGCCGGCATAGTCGTCATGAGACTCCCTGATTTGCAAATCATAGAATCCGCCGGCGTCCGCAGCGTCTCTAAATTCCCATACATACCCGGCTTGCTCAGCTTCCGCGAGGCGCCTTCATTGCTCGAAGCCTGGGAGAAACTCAAAACAAAACCGGACGTTTTAATGCTTGACGGTCAGGGCATTGCCCACCCGCGACGCTTCGGCATCGCCTGTCATGTGGGCGTATTGCTCGATTGGCCGACTATCGGCTGCGCCAAGAGCATTCTGGTGGGCAAACACGGCGAGCTTGGACTAGAAGCGGGAAGCCGGACTCCTCTCATCGATAAAGGGGAACAGGTGGGCGTCGCGCTTCGAACGAAGAACAAAGTCAGCCCGGTTTATGTCTCACCCGGTCATCTGATCGATCTTGATTCGTCTATCGACCTGGTCCTGCGGTCAATAACCAGATACCGCCTGCCTGAAACTACGCGACAGGCGCATCTGCTGGTCAATCGATTGAGAGTCGACGGCAAAGGGGAATGATCAGCCGCCTCTTGCCCCGCCCAATCGGGCAGGAAATCTTGAGAAAATTATGCGCATGGGACTTGGGGATAAGACTGGGGGCCGTACGTATGCTTTGTTAACACTCTGCCCTACCTGATATCTCCACCAGATTACCTGACTGATTCCTACCACGGCCATTATCAGCGAGCCATAAAATTTCCCAAAAGTCTGCAAACTTCTCTCAATATCGCGTCTTTACATTTATATGGGGGTATTCTTGTGAAATTTGATTATTGCCCACTCGAATAGTTGTTTTAGAGGATGACATGACACAGATTTATTGCCGATCAGGAGGGAAAGCTTGTTCCAAAGAGATTTGCAAGGACATGCAGATAATAATGTGGAAAACCTGTATCTCCAAGATATATACCACCTCGTTCCCAAGGTGGTCGGTCAGGTCTGCGCTAGTCTTGGTCATTATCCCGGTCAGGCAGGTCTTGATGACTATATTCAGGAGATCAGTATGTTGCTGCTTGAAAATGATCGCCGCGCCCTGCGTTCATTCGATCATCGTTCCAAACTGCAGACTTGGTTATACGTCATTACGAAGCGGCATATACTTCATCGGCTTCAGAAGTGGAGTAAGATGGAGAGTCTGGATGATATACCCCAGCACTCTTCCAATTTCATTGTTCAGCCTAAGCAAGAGGAAAAGCTGTTCAGAGGAGAAATGAGAGCAATATTGGAGGCGGCTTTCAGCAAATTGACCGCACATGAGCAAAAGTTGTTGGCTCTTTGGTTACGAGAGATGAGTATAAAGGAAATAGCGAAAGAAATGGGGATCAAGAAGAGATCGGTCTCCAGAGAGAGAAATACTATTATAAAGAAGCTTCAGAAGATCGTTATAGAAGATCACGTGTGTGT